>NZ_JBSVXS010000010.1:0-96162 GCF_054070155.1 Pseudomonas sp. SDT291_1_S447 | reverse complement strand
CGCCACAGATCAAATGTGGGAGCGAGCTTGCTCGCGAAGACTAACTATCAGGCGACTAACCTTTAAGCCTTGATCACCACATCCTGCTCCAGCATCAATTCCTTCTTCCCGGCATCGAGCCGCACCAACGCGCCCATCGGCAATGTCAGGTTCGGATCACAATGCCCGCTACGCCACCCCGAAAGCACCGGGATCCGCAACGGTTCAAAGGTCTGCTTGAGCAAGCGGTTCAATGCATCAACATCGACACCGGCAATATCCCCGACCAACACCCCACGCAACTTCGCCAACTTGCCGGCCAGACGCATCTGCGTCAGCAAGCGATCAATGCGATACAGCGGCTCATTGATGTCTTCGATCAGCAGAATCACACCCTCGACATCGATTTCGTAAGGCGTACCCAACGTCGAAGCGATCATCGCCAGATTACCGCCGAGCAAGCGCCCGTGGGCGATACCGGGCTCGACCGTGGTCAATGGATAAGCCACCGGATGGCTAAACACACTCCCTGCCTTCAATTGCCCGCGCAGCATGGCGAAGAACGAGGTGACCGTCGGCGGCTCCTTGTCACCCAGCAGGTCAGCATTGAGCAGCGGCCCGTGAAAGGTCACGAACCCGGCATAACGACTGATGGCCAAGTGCAGTGCGGTGATATCGCTGTAGCCGACGAAAGGCTTGGCGTGGCGGCTCAGCAAATCGTAGTCGATACGGTCGAGCAAGCGCGGCGTACCGTAGCCGCCACGCAGGCAAATGATCGCGTCGACTTCGGAGTCAGCGAACGCCGCGTGCAGATCGCGCAGGCGCACATCGTCACTGCCGGCCAGATAGCCGTCCTTCTCGTAGACACCGGGAAACACCTTCAAGCCATAGCCACGGGCACGCATCCATTGCAGCGCCTTATCGGTGTCCAGAGCACCGGGTCCGGCAGGTGCAATGACGCCGATCAGTCCTTCTGAGGGCAACGCGGGCACGGCTTTGTGCGGGCAAAGTGTGTGGGTCGGTCGAACGGTCATCCTTGGATCTCCCTGTGAGTCATGCACACACAGTAGTCAGGAACGGGGGCAAACAGAAGAGGGTCGGCCACGCCGCAGGTTGCAGGAAAAATCAGCATCTTATGTAAGACGGGCAAAAAAATGCCCGCCGGGCGTTAAAACCTCGGCGGGCATTTTTTCATTCAGCGCCGGATCAGGAACCCAGCAGCTCAGCCTTGACCAGCTTCGCTTGCTCATCGGCGTGATACGAAGAACGCACCAGCGGGCCCGAGGCAACATTTTTGAAGCCCATCTTGTAACCTTCCTCGGCGAACCAGGCGAAGGTGTCCGGGTGCACAAAGCGCTGCACCGGCAAGTGACTGCGCGACGGTTGCAGATACTGGCCAAGGGTCAGCATGTCGATGTCATGTTCGCGCATGCGCTTCATCACTTCGATGACTTCCTCGTCGGTCTCGCCCAGACCCAGCATCAGGCCGGATTTGGTCGGAATGTGCGGCATCATCTGTTTGAAGCGTTGCAGCAGGGTCAGCGACCACTGGTAATCCGAACCCGGACGCGCAGCCTTGTACAGGCGCGGCACGGTTTCCAGGTTGTGGTTGAACACATCCGGCGGCTCGGCGGCGGTGATTTCCAGCGCAACGTCCATGCGGCCACGGTAGTCCGGAACCAGGGTTTCCAGCTGCACGTTCGGCGACAGTTTGCGGATTTCGCGGATGCAATCGGCAAAGTGCTGGGCACCGCCGTCACGCAGGTCATCGCGGTCGACCGAGGTGATCACCACGTACTTGAGCTTGAGGTCGGCGATGGCGATGGCCAGGCTTTCCGGCTCGTTGACGTCCAGTGGCTTCGGACGACCGTGGCCAACGTCGCAGAACGGGCAGCGACGGGTGCAGATGTCGCCCATGATCATGAAGGTCGCGGTGCCGCCGGAGAAGCATTCGCCGAGGTTCGGGCAGGAGGCTTCTTCGCAGACGCTGTGCAGTTTGTGTTTGCGCAGCAGGCTCTTGATGCGGTCGACTTCCGGCGAAACCGGGATGCGAACACGAATCCAGTCAGGTTTCTTCGGCAGCTCGGTGGTCGGAATGATCTTTACCGGGATGCGTGCAACCTTCTCGGCGCCGCGCAGCTTGACGCCGGCTTCTACCTTGGGACGCGGGGCCGGGCGCTCGGTCACGTCGAGCGTCGGGATCATGGTTTGCACTGCATCAGTAGTCATATCAGTCGATTCCGCCCGTCAGGGTCGTCTGCTCAGCATAGTCGAGGTGTTTGACGAGCTGCGCGCGCAGCCGGGCACTTACCTCGGCAAATTCAATCGATCCTGCGTGCTCGCTCAGCTGGGTCATCGCCAGCCCGGCATAGCCGCAGGGATTAATCCGTCGAAACGGTTCCAGGTTCATATCCACGTTCAGGGCCAGGCCATGAAAGGAACAACCGTGGCGAATCCGCAAACCCAGAGAAGCGATTTTCGCTCCATCGACGTACACGCCGGGAGCGTCTGGCTTGGCCGCCGCGGTCACGCCGTAGCTGGCCAGCAGTTCGATCAGGCAAAGCTCCATGCGGCTGACCAGATCACGCACGCCGAAACCCAGTTTGCGCACATCCAGTAACAGGTAAGCCACCAATTGGCCGGGGCCATGATAAGTCACCTGGCCGCCACGATCGACCTGCACCACCGGGATGTCTCCCGGCAGCAGCAAGTGTTCGGCCTTGCCAGCCTGGCCCTGAGTGAACACCGGCGGGTGTTCGACGAGCCAGATTTCGTCGGCGGCATCGCTGCCGCGTTCGTTGGTAAAGCGTTGCATGGCATGCCAGACCGGCTCGTAAGCCAACTGGCCAAGTTCGCGAAAGCCCAGCGTGCCCGGCATCACAACACCATGTGTACGAAACCGGTCGCCCGCAGTTCGCTGTTGATGTTGTACAGCTGATCCTGATCGGTCGCGACGATGTGCAACTGAATCGTGGTGTATTTGCCGTTGGTGCTTTGACGCTCGTCGATGCGCTCATCGTTGATGGTCGCGTGTTTCTTGACGATGTCGATGATCTTGTCTTTGTTGCCCACACCGGTATCGCTGATCACCTTAACGGGATAATCCGTCACTGGGAATTCGATCTTTGGCGCCTTTACTTCGGTATCGGTCATGGCGTAACGGCCTCTTGAGCGCAAGCCGTGATAACGCGCATGGCCCCGCACCGGATCGGGGCGGGGCCATGCAGGTCAACACAAATCAGTTGAACAAGCCGTAGAAGAATAGACGGATGCTATCCCACATGCGGCGGAAGATACCACCCTCCTCGACGCCATCCAGAGCGATCAGGTCAGCGCTGTGCACGACCTTGTCTTCCAGTTTGACTTCGACTTTACCGATCACGTCGCCCTTGGCGATTGGCGCGGTCAGTTGCGGGTTCATGGTCATGCTGGCAGCGAGCTTCTTCAGCTGGCCTTTTGGCAGGGTCATGGTCAGGTCTTCAGCCAGGCCGGCCTTGACTTGATTGGTGGTGCCTTTCCACACCGGGGCCTGAGCCAGTTCGGTGCCCTTCTGATAGAAGGTCTGGGTTTCGAAGAAGCGGAAACCGTAGGTCAGCAGCTTCTGGGTTTCAGCGGCGCGAGCCACTTCGCTGTTGGTGCCGAACACCACGGCGATCAGGCGCTGGCCATCACGTACAGCCGAGGACACCATGCAGTAGCCGGCTTCATCGGTGTGACCGGTTTTCAGACCGTCAACGGTCTTGTCACGCCACAGCAGCAGGTTGCGGTTAGGTTGCTTGATGCCGTTCCAGAAGAACTCTTTCTGCGAGTAGATCGCGTAGTGAGCCGGGTCTTCGTGGATGATCGCGCGCGCCAGGATCGCCATGTCGTGAGCCGACGAGTAGTGCTCAGGATTTGGCAGACCGGTCGGGTTCATGAAGTGGGTGTTGGTCATGCCCAGATCGGTGACGGTCTTGTTCATCAGATCGGCGAACGCATCTTCGCTGCCGGCGATATGCTCGGACAGCGCCACGCTGGCGTCGTTGCCGGACTGGATGATGATGCCGTGCAGCAGGTCGCTGACAGTTACCTGCGAGCCGACTTTGATGAACATCCGCGAACCGCCGGTACGCCAGGCGTTCTCGCTGACGGTCACCGGATCGTTTTCACCGATCTGGCCACGACGGATTTCCAGGGTCGCGATGTACGCGGTCATCAGCTTGGTCAGGCTGGCCGGTGGCAAACGCTGGTCACCGTTGTTTTCTACCAGCACGTTGCCGCTGGCGGCATCCATGAGTACGTAGGCTTTAGCGGCCAGTTGCGGTGGCGACGGCATCATCTCGGCCGCGAAGGCGGCTGGCGAGAGGAGCAGCGGGACTAGCAGACACAGGCGTTTGGCAAAGGTGGTGATGTTCATCCGTCTCTCGAAATCGCTAATGGAAACTGTCCTTGCGGACAAAATTTAATCAGATGACTTTCTAACGAGCCATCGCGTGTTCAGTTGCTCACTCCAGTCACCCTTGCCGGGCTTTTGTTCTTCGACGAGCCAACAACCTGGTTCACCCCCCGATACCGCAAGTGAACCGTCAATCAAGTTCTACGTATTACTCGGTGACCACGCTTGGCGAACCAAGGTTGGCCAGGCGCACGCTGTTCTGCACCTGGGCGATTTCACCCGGCGAGCCGATCGGCCCCAGGCGTACCCGATGCAGAGTCTGCTGATTGCGCACGATCGAGCTGATGAACACCGGAGCGCTCACCATCCCGCTGAGCTTCGACCTCAGCAGTTCTGCAGCGTCCGGGTTGGCGAACGCGCCCACCTGCAGATACTGGCCAGACGCTGTTGCAGAAGCGTTTTTTTTTGCGCTCATCGGCACCGGGACGGTGTCAGAGGCATGTTGCTGCGGCGGCGGCGTCCATTGTTCGACGGTGCCGGCCGAGGCCGTGATCACCGGTGCGCTGTTCTGCGCGACTTGCGGCTCGTTGAGCATCAGCGGTGCCGGACGGCCCTTGGCAGCCCAATACTGCTGCGGATCGATGCCTTCAACCTTGACCCGCGCGGTGCCGGTTTCGGCGTAACCGAGTTTTTTCGCCGCCGCGTAGGACAAATCGATAATGCGGTCAGAGTAGAACGGCCCACGGTCATTGACCCGCAGGATCACCGTCCGGTTGTTGTCCAGGTTGGTCACCCGAACGTAACTTGGCAGTGGCAAGGTTTTGTGCGCGGCACTCATGCCGTACAGGTCGTAGACCTCGCCATTGGCGGTGTTCTGACCATGAAACTTGGTGCCGTACCAGGACGCCGTACCCGAGGCGACGTAGGTCTTGGACTCTTGCAACGGGAAGTAGGTCTTGCCCAGCACGGTATACGGGTTGGCCTTGTAGGGCCCGGTGTGCAGGGTCGGGGTGGCATCGGGGATGCGCGACACGTCGACGTCCCACCACGGCGCGCCATCTTTGTGTGCGCGGTTGATGTCCAGGCCCGGCTGTGCACGCACAGCGGTCGAAGAGGTTTTCTGAGTCGGCGCACGGCTGGTCGTACAACTGGCGACCAACACCGCCAACGCAGCGAAAGCCACCAGCTTCAGGGGTTTATTGTTAGGCAATGCCCGCATTACTTGACGCCCCGTGCTTGTACCAGCTGTTCAGACAGTTGATGTACGGCCATGGCGTACATCACGCTGCGGTTATAACGCGTGATCGCGTAAAAATTCTTCAGGCCCATCCAGTATTCGGGGCCATTGTCGCCTTCGAGGCGAAATGCAGTAACCGGCATATCATCGCGCAGCGCATCATGACTTGACCAGCCCAGCGCTCGCAACTCTGCGACGGTCTTTGTCGGCTCGATGCCGGTGGTCAGGCCTTCATCGACCTGCTCGCCACGCACATCGGCGCGGATGACCACAGGTTCGCCGGCCACCCAGCCGTGACGCTTGAAGTAACTGGCGACGCTGCCGATCGCATCATCCGGGTTATTCCAGATATTGATGTGGCCGTCACCGTCGAAATCCACCGCGTAAGCGCGGAAGCTGCTCGGCATGAACTGCGGCAAGCCCATGGCCCCGGCGTACGAGCCTTTCAGGGTCAGTGGGTCGACCTGTTCTTCACGCGCCAGCAGAAGGAACTCACGCAGTTCCTTGCGGAAAAATTCGGCACGGGGAGGATAGTCGAAACCGAGCGTGGACAACGCATCGATCACCCGGAAATTACCGGTATTACGTCCGAAAAAGGTTTCAACGCCGATAATCGACACGATGACTTGTGCCGGTACCCCGTATTCCTGCTCGGCACGGGCCAGGGTCGCCTCATGTTGACGCCAGAAGTCCACACCACGAGCAATGCGCGCGTCAGTGATGAACATCGGACGGTATTCTTTCCACTGTTTGACCCGTTCGGCGGGCTTGGAAATGGCGTCAAGAATCGACTGCTTGCGCTCTGCCTCGCGGAACACCCCCATCAGTTGTTCACCGGCGAAACCATAGTCGCGGGTCATTTCACCGACGAACTCGGCCACCTGCGGCGAGCCTTCGTATTCGCCGGCCAGCGCTTCCTGCACACTGCCCAGGAGGCCCATCAGGCCAACCAGCGGCGCGCATCGAGTCGCCCAGCCACGCATTACTTGCATTGAACTCTTCACCTTATTCAAACCTGCGCGATCCACTTGCGATGGGTATGGATCGACATCAAAACCCCAAACGCTGACAGCAGTGTCACCAGCGAAGTTCCTCCGTAGCTAATGAACGGCAACGGCACCCCTACGACCGGCAACAGGCCACTGACCATACCGATGTTGACGAAAACGTAAACAAAAAACGTCATGGTCAACGCCCCGGCGAGCAATTTGCCGAACAGCGTTTGTGCCTGCGCGGTAATCACCAGCCCTCGGCCGATCAACAGCAGGTAGATCAGCAACAGCGCGCAAATGCCCACCAGCCCGAACTCTTCGCCGAGTACGGCAATGATGAAGTCGGTGTGGCTTTCCGGCAGGAAGTCCAGGTGCGACTGAGTACCGAGCAGCCAGCCCTTGCCAAAAACACCGCCGGAACCGATCGCGGCTTTCGACTGAATGATGTTCCAGCCGGTGCCCAGCGGATCACTTTCCGGGTCGAGGAAGGTCAGGATCCGCTGCTTCTGGTAGTCGTGCATGATGAAAAACCACATCGCCACCGACACCGGAATTGCCGCGGCCAGCACGCTGAGAATCCAGCGCCAGCGCAGCCCGCCCATGAACAAGACGAATGCGCCGCCCGCCAGAATCAGCAGCGAAGTGCCCAGATCGGGCTGGCGTACAATCAGCGCGAACGGCACGCCGATCAGCATCAGGCTGATGCCGACATGCTTGAGTTGTGGCGGTAACGTGCGCTTGGACAGGTACCAGGCGATGGTCGCCGGCATCAGGATCTTCATGAATTCCGAAGGCTGGAAGCGAATCACCCCTGGGATATTGATCCAACGTGTCGCGCCCATGGCGTTGTGACCCATGATGTCCACCACCAGCAGCAGCACCACGCCAATCACATAGCCGAGCGGCACCCAACGCGCCATGAAACGCGGTTCGAACTGGGCGATGATGATCATCGATACCAGACCGATACCGAACGAAGTGGCCTGTTTAGCCAACAGATCCCAGCTCTTGCCGCTCGCCGAATACAGCACGAACAAACTGCCGGCGGCGAGGATCAGCAGCAGGATCAACAGCGGGCCATCGATATGCAGTCTTTGCAGCAACGTCGCGCGGCGACGCATCACATCCTCACTGGAGAGCATGCGATCAAAGTTATTCATCACGGGCCGTAGCCTCCGCACTGATTGGGCTGGCGTATTCGGCCTTCAAACGTCCGTCCTGATCGAGCAGCCAGGCGTCCATGACCTGACGCACCACCGGCGCGGCAACGCCGGAGCCAGACTCACCGTTCTCGACCATCACCGATACGACGATTTTCGGGTCATCGGCCGGGGCGAAACCGACGAACAAGGCATGGTCGCGGTGGCGTTCCTGAACCTTGGAGCGGTCGTACTTCTCACCCTGCTTGATCGCCACGACCTGCGCCGTACCCGATTTGCCGGCGATGCGATATTGCGCACCGATCGCCGCTTTGCGCGCGGTACCGCGCGCGCCGTGCATAACCTGCTGCATGCCGTGGTTGACCTTGGTCCAGTCCGACGGATCACGCAGGATAATGTCCGGCATCGGATTTTCATCCACCGGCTTCACCCCTTCGAGGGATTTGGCCAGATGCGGACGGTTCCAGATGCCTTTGTTGGCGACCAGCGCCGTGGCCTGAGCCAGTTGCAGCGGCGTTGATTGCATGTAGCCCTGGCCGATCCCGAGAATCAGGGTTTCACCCGGGAACCACGCCTGCTTGCGCGTCGCCCGCTTCCACTCGCGCGATGGCATCAGGCCGGGGGATTCTTCGAACATGTCCAGCGAGACCTTCTGGCCGATGCCGAACTTGTTCATGTAGGCCGACAACCGATCGATGCCGAGCTTGTGCGCCAGGTCATAGAAGTAGGTGTCGTTGGACCGCATGATCGCCGTGTCGAGGTCGACGAAGCCATCGCCCGTTCGGTTCCAGTTACGGTATTTGTGATCGTAGTTGGGCAGCATGTAGTAGCCCGGGTCGAATACCCGGCTGGAGGCTGTCACCACACCCGAATCGAGACCGGCAATCGCGACCGCCGGTTTGATCGTCGAGCCCGGCGGGTACAGACCGCGCAGCACGCGGTTGAACAGCGGCCGGTCGATGGAATCACGCAACTCGGCATACGCCTTGAAGCTGATCCCGGTGACGAACAGGTTCGGGTCGAAGCTCGGCTGACTGACCATCGCCAGCACTTCGCCGGTCTTCGGATCGAGCGCCACAACCGCACCACGACGTCCACCCAACGCAGCCTCGGCCGCTTCCTGCAATTTGATGTCCAGGCTCAGCACAATGTCCTTGCCGGGAATCGGATCGGTGCGCTTGAGCACCCGCAACACACGGCCACGGGCGTTGGTCTCGACTTCTTCGTAACCGACCTGACCGTGCAATTCCGGCTCGTAGAAACGTTCGATGCCGGTTTTACCGATGTGGTGGGTGCCGCTGTAGTTGACCGGATCGAGGCTCTTCAACTCTTTCTCGTTGATCCGCCCCATGTAGCCCACCGAGTGCGCAAAATGCGCGCCCTGCGGGTAGTGACGAACCAGTTGTGCAACCACCTCCACGCCGGGCAGGCGGAACTGGTTCACGGCGATTCGGGCAATCTGCTCTTCGCTCAGCTCGAACAGAATCGGCACCGGCTCGAACGGCCGGCGCCCCTGGCGCATGCGCTTCTCGAAGATCACCCGGTCTTCCGGCGTCAGTTCCAGCACTTCGACGATCACGTCGAGCACTTGCTGCCAGTCGCCGGAGCGCTCCCGGGTCATGCTCAAGCTGAAGCTTGGACGGTTGTCCGCCACCACCACGCCATTGCGGTCGAAAATCAGCCCGCGCGTCGGCGGAATCGGCTGCACGTGGACGCGGTTGTTTTCCGACAGCGTCGAGTGGTACTCGTACTGGATCACCTGCAAGTAATACAGCCGCGCAATCAGCACGCCGATCAACAGCATGATCGCAATGGCCCCGAACACGACGCGGCTACGCACCAGGCGTGCGTCCTTTTCGTGGTCCTTGATGCGGATCGGCTGAGACATGAGGGCTGGATTACTTGTGGTAAGGGTGACCGGACAACACGGTCCAGGCACGATACAACTGTTCGCCGATCAGGATCCGCACCAACGGGTGCGGCAACGTCAGCGGCGACAACGACCAGCGCTGATCGGCACGGGCGCAGACTTCCGGCGCCAGCCCTTCGGGGCCACCAACCATGAAATTGACCGTGCGCGAATCCAGCCGCCAACGGTCGAGTTCGACCGCCAGCTGCTCGGTGCTCCAGGGTTTGCCGTGGACTTCCAGCGTGACGATCCGCTCGTTCGGCCCGACCTTGGCCAGCATGGCTTCGCCTTCCTGGCGGATGAATCGGGCCACGTCGGCATTCTTGCCACGGGTATTGAGCGGTATTTCCACCAGTTCCAGCGCCAGCTCGGACGGAAGACGCTTGGCATATTCATGCCAGCCTTCTTCCACCCACTTGGGCATGCGTGAACCGACGGCGATCAGGCGCAGTCGCACAGCAATCCCTTACAGCTGGTCTTTGTTGAGCTTGGTGAAATGCTCGTGGGTGTTTTCCGGGCTGTGGTGCTTGGCGTCGGCCGCACGGCTTTGCTCGGCACCGGCCCACAGGCGCTCCAGATCGTAGAACTGACGTGCCGAGGCAGTCATCATGTGCACGATTACCAGGTCCAGGTCGAGCAGCACCCAGTCACTATCGCCCTTGCCTTCTTCGCCCAGCGGCTTGGCGCCCTGCTTTTTGACTTCTTCGCGAACCTTGTCGAGCATCGCGTTGATCTGGCGGTTGGAGGTACCGGTGGCGATGATCATGTAGTCAGTGATGCTCTGCTTGTCGCGAACATCGATGATCTGGATGTCTTGCGCCTTGACGTCTTCCAGAGCGGCTACGGCAAGCTTGACCAGTTCGTCGCCCTTCAGCGGCTCATTGGTGTTGACCGGTTCTGGCAGCGGGGCGCTCTTGAATGTGCCTTTGCGCTTTACTTTGGTTTGGTCTTTGTCAGTCATATAAAACTCGTTTTGCTCGTATATTCGGCGGCTTGGCGACACGTGGATTCGTATCAGTGAAGCACGCCTTGTTCAGTTCGACGCACGGTACAGACCGTGCGCATCGATGTAGGCCAGGACCGCGTCGGGCACCAGGAAACGTACCGACTTACCGCTGGCCAGCAGTTGACGGATCTGGGTGGCGGAAACCGCGAGCGGTGTCTGCCAGACGAATGCAATCTGTCCGCTCGGCCCTTTCAGGGCCAGCGGGTCGCTCACCGAACGCGCTGCCAGCAGGTTGCGCAAGGCATCCGGCGGTTCGCTGTCGGCGTCCGGGCGCTGTAGCACCAGGATATGGCAATGCTGGAGCAACTCTTCCCAGCGATGCCAAGTGGGCAGGCCGCAAAATGCGTCCCAGCCCAAAAGCAGAAAAACCTGGGTCTCGGCGGGCATTTCGGCACGCATCGACTCCAGGGTATCAATGGTCCAGGACGGCTTGTCCCGCTGCAATTCGCGGGCGTCCACCACCAGCGGCGGCATTCCGGCCACCGCACACTCGACCATCGCCAAGCGATCCTGCGCCGACACCTGCGGCGTACCGCGATGTGGCGGCCGCGCATTCGGCATCAGACGCAACTCGTCGAGCGCCAGCGCTTCGGCGACTTCCAGCCCACCGCGCAAATGGCCGATGTGCACCGGGTCGAACGTACCGCCCAATACGCCGATACGACGGGGGCGAGGCTCGCTGCCGGTTTGCGGCGCTGTCAGGTCGAGGTCGGTCAAGTCAGACCGGCGCCTGGCCGCGCAACTGGCCATCACCGACCACGACATATTTCTCGCAAGTCAGTCCTTCGAGACCCACCGGGCCACGGGCGTGCAGCTTATCAGTAGAAATGCCGATCTCGGCACCCAATCCGTATTCAAATCCATCGGCGAAGCACGTCGGCGTGTTGATCATCACCGACGCCGAGTCGACTTCCGCCACAAACCGGCGGGTGTCGGCAAGGTTTTCGCTGACGATCGAGTCGGTGTGATGGGAGCCGTAATGGTTGATGTGTTCGATGGCCTGATCCAGACCGTCGACCACACGGATCGACAGGATCGGCGCCAGATATTCGGTGTTCCAGTCGTCTTCGCTGGCGGCAACGGCGTCGATGATCGCCCGGGTGCGCTCGCAGCCGCGCAGTTCGACGCCTTTTTCGCGGAACTGCGCCGCCATCGACGGCAGGAAATCCTTCGCAACAGTTTCGTCAACCAGCAAGGTCTCCATCGCACCGCAGATGCCATAACGATAAGTCTTGGCATTGAAGGCGATGCGCTGGGCTTTGAGAAGATCGGCATGGGCGCTGACGTAGACGTGGCAGATACCGTCCAGATGTTTGATCACCGGCACCCGGGCATCGCGGCTGATGCGTTCGATCAGGCCACGGCCACCACGCGGCACGATCACATCGACGTACTCAGGCATGGTGATCATCGCGCCAACAGCGGCACGGTCGGTGGTTTCGACCACTTGCACCACGGCGGCGGGCAACTCGGCCTCGGCCAGACCGCGCTGAATGCACGCGGCAATCGCCCGGTTGGAATGAATCGCTTCAGAGCCACCGCGCAGAATGGTCGCGTTGCCGGACTTCAGGCACAGGCTGGCGGCATCGATGGTCACGTTGGGACGGGATTCGTAGATGATCCCGATCACGCCCAGCGGCACGCGCATCTTGCCGACCTGAATCCCCGACGGACGGAAGCTCATGTCACGGATCGCACCGACCGGGTCCGGCAGTGCAGCGACCTGACGCAAACCGACGATCATGCCGTCGATGCGCGCCGGGGTCAGCTCCAGACGCTCCAGCAGTGCCGGCTCCAGACCATTGGCGCGACCGGCAGCCAGATCCTGTTCATTGGCTGCGGCAAGCTCGGCGCGCGCGGCGTCCAGGGCATTGGCAGCAGCCTGCAAGGCGCGGTTTTTCTGCGCGGTGCTGGCACGGCCGATGACCCGGGAAGCTGCGCGGGCGGCGCGACCCAATCGGGTCATGTAGTCAAGAACGGACTCAGTCATGGTCTGCTGGGGTCTTGGCAAAGAGGAAAGCGGCAGATTATAGCTGTCGCGTCCCGGGACTAACAGCGGTGACGGGCGGATGGTCGAAATGAACGCTGATTCGCCGGTGTTCAGGCTCAATTAAGCCGTGCGTTGTTATCATCTCGACCTCTTCAGCCTGGATAAACATTGCCCGCCATGTCCAACCTGACCGTTCGCAACCGCGCCGAACGCCTGCCGCTGGGGCTCCCGGACACGTTTTTCGACCGTGACGCGCAAGTGCTGGCCCGCGATCTGCTCGGCAAAGTCATCCGCCATCGGATCGGCGACCTGTGGCTCAGTGCGCGAATCATTGAAACCGAAGCGTATTACTGCGCAGAAAAAGGCAGTCACGCCTCCCTCGGCTATACAGAAAAACGTAAGGCTTTGTTTCTGGATGGCGGACACATCTATATGTATTACGCCCGCGGGGGTGACTCCCTGAACTTCAGCGCACAGGGGCCGGGCAATGCCGTACTGATCAAATCCGCCTATCCGTGGGTCGATGAAATCAGCGGCCCGGCGAGCCTGGCGCAGATGCTGCTGAACAATCCGGATGCCCAGGGCCGTCCGCGCCCGTCGCAGAAGCTCTGCGCCGGTCAGACCTTGCTGTGCAAAGCACTGGGTTTGAAAGTACCGATGTGGGACGCCAAACGTTTCGATCACCAATTACTTCTGGTAGAAGACACCGGGCCTGCGCCGTCGCACATCATTCAAACCACACGCCTGGGCATTCCCCATGGCCGTGACGAGCACTTGATGTACCGCTTCGTCGACTCAGCTTATGCGCAATGGTGCACGCGGAACCCGCTTCGACGCGGCCAGGTCGAAGGCCGGGATTATTTCTTGCTGTGACTCCCCAATGCAGGAGTTGCCGAAGGCTGCTCCTGCACAGGGTTAATCAATGATTGGAGTTTTTCTGTATGGGCCCATGGCTCGATAGCGTGACCGGTTGGCTGGCGGCCAATCCACAGTGGCTGGCCGCGGCGGTATTCATTGTTGCCTTTGTCGAATGCCTGGCGATTGCGGGGTTGATCGTGCCTGGCACGGTACTGCTGTTTGCCGTGGCCGCACTGGCTGGCAGCGGCGCGCTGTCGTTGAGTGAAACCCTGTTGCTGGGCTTCCTCGGCGGCATCCTTGGCGATTTGATCTCGTACTTTCTCGGTCGACATTTCCACCAGAACATCCGACGACTGCCGGGACTGCGCCATCACCCGGAATGGATGGCCGGCGCCGAAACCTATTTCCAGCGCTACGGGATCGCCAGCCTGTTGGTAGGACGCTTTATCGGCCCACTGCGCCCGATGCTGCCAATGGTCGCCGGGATGTGCGACATGCCCTTCCCGCGCTTCGCCGCCGTCAGCTTGTTGGCCGCCGCAGGCTGGAGCCTGGCCTATCTGTTGCCCGGTTGGGCCACCGGCGCGGCGTTTCGCTTGCCATTGCCGGAGGGTTTCTGGCTTGAGGCCGGGATCGTCGCTGCCAGCATCGCGGTCATGGTCGGCCTCAGCGCGAACAGCAGCCTGCGCCGTCACCGCCGGGCGACGCTGTGGATCAGCAGCATGAGCCTGTTGATTCTGCTCGGTCTGTTCATCGGCTATCCGTATTTGACAGCCCTCGACCAAGGCGTGATGACGCTGGTGCAGGAACATCGCCAACCGCTGCTGGATGAAATCGCCGTCACCTTTACCCTGATCGGCGAGTTCCGCAACATGCTGATGTTCAGCATTCTGCTGACAGGTCTGCTGTTGCTGTGCCGCCAGTGGCGTCAGGCGATTTTTGCCGCAAGTACCCTGCTGTGCACGGCGCTGGCCAACACGGTGACCAAGCTGTTTTTCGCAAGGGTTCGTCCGGAAATACTAGCCGACCCGATTACCAGCTTCAGCATGCCCAGTGGCCATGCCTCGGGTTCTTTCGCACTATTCCTGACCCTGGGCGTCCTCGCTGGCCGCGGCCAACCACCCCGCATGCGCTTGACCTGGCTGCTGGTTGGCTGCATTCCGGCCCTGGCGATTGCCCTTTCACGGGTTTACCTGGGTGCGCACTGGCCGACCGATGTCCTCGCCGGCGCGATGCTGGCGGCATGTGTCTGTGCTGCAAGCCTGTGGCTGAATCAGCGCCAGGGCCCCCTCAATGCAATGCCTTTCAAAGTCTGGTGGCTGATTCTGCCGGCACTGGTGGCACTGTTCAGTTTCTTCGCGTTTCGCCACCTGCCCCACACACTATTGCGTTACGCGTACTGATTAAACCTGTTTGTCCCTTTCCCCTATCCGCCACTCTTTGAGGATTATTCCGACAAGAGTGGCGCGATCTCCCTACGCCCCCTTAATACCTTCCCGGTAAATATTCCTCGCTTAATAACTCCAACTACCTACATCACCCCGCTCTATAAAACTCAAGTTACATATTTAACCGCAACATCGTAATAGCGCACCAACTGCCCACCAAAAAATCAATTACATTGAAACCGCCAGAACTTCAAAACCAAAACAATCAAATAACCACTGACAAACTTTCATATGCAATACACAAACATCACACGCACTCAATCAGCAACTTAAATACCCATGAACCCAATCAACTCCGAGTAATCCATGAGTCCAAAAACACCGCGCAAACCACCCACCGTATCGTCGCAACCCATCGAATCCATTTCGCCACCCGCGCGCCAGCCGGACCTCGCTTCTACACGTGCACACTGGCCTTTCGATTCCCGTGTTTCAACACACCCCACTCGCCCCCATACGCCTGATCCGGCCATCGATTACCCCCCGCCAGCCACGTTGCACATCAGCGAAATGCCGACACGGAGCATTGACGGCCACGCGAACGAACACCCTGTGGATAAATACTGGCTTCACGCCCCTTTCCTGCGGGGAATGCAATCTGCCAACGATGAGGGCTGGCGTTTCATCGTCGGGCGCCGGTTTGTCGACGTCGAACACGACGGAGGCCTGCGCACCGCGCATGTCGACCTGGACGAAAAACTCAAAGTCTATCGGCTGAAGCTGCTCAAAGACCGTGATGCACTTGGCCCGATCATCTACAAAAATGAAGGGCGGCCAACCTGGCGTCTGACCTCCGACGACATTGCCACCAACCGTGTCCGCCAGACCGCACAAACGGCAGGCGAGCCTGCTCCCAAGCGTCGCTCTGCATTCACGGACGAACAGATCGATCAGCCCTCTGCTGCCAAACAACCGCGCACGATGGAGGCGCCGACATTCATTGACCCGAACCGCTACAGGCCATCGGATCGCTCTCCGGATGCTCAGGGGTATTACGAACTTGAACCGAGACCGGGCTCAACGCGAACCGACACACTGTTTGCGTTCCGCGATCAATACGCCCGATGGATTCAGGTCGCCCCGCCCGTCAACGGATTTGGCGTCCCCGCCACGCATTTGCAGCAATGGACCGATCATCAGATATGGCAGGCGTACGCCGTGGAAGGCCAGGACATCGCGCGATTCCGGATCGAGGCCCAGGCTTCGGGCGGCCCGCCACGCTGGGTCGAGCCGCGAGACCTGCCGAACGCCGTTGAGGCGTTGCTGGGAAGCTCACTGCGCTGGCTGCATCCGTCCATGACCGCGACAGAACGCGAGACATTCCTGCAGTCATACAACTTGCTGCCAGGCCAGTTGACCCGCTTGCAGCAGCACCTCAAGAACGAGCTGACGATGCCGGCGTGGGCAACGGCGCATAAACGTCTGACGCAAGACATCGGCAACCCGCATCGCCTCGACCAACTGAGTCAGGATGCTATCAGCGAACTGCATTTGAAACGCCACCCGCGCCATGACTGGTACGACCCGGAACGCCTTTTGACCGTTGAGCTGCGCGAAGCGCTGTTGGCCAAACTGGGTTACCTGCGCAACCAGCACAACTGCCTTTATCGAACCGACGTGCCGGCGCTGTTTCGCGGGGATGAACGCACACCGTTCGAATTGGCGAATGACGACACTATGCTGCCCCGCTACGCACACAGTCCCGGAGCCTCCACGCAT
The DNA here is from genome assembly GCF_054070155.1 of Pseudomonas sp. SDT291_1_S447. Lineage (NCBI taxonomy): Bacteria > Pseudomonadati > Pseudomonadota > Gammaproteobacteria > Pseudomonadales > Pseudomonadaceae > Pseudomonas > Pseudomonas sp. SDT291_1_S447. The sequence goes on along the minus strand of NZ_JBSVXS010000010.1, from coordinate 79,492 downwards.
AAACCGATGAGCGCCACGTTCAGCCTCAAGGAAGGACAGATGTATGCCAGCGCACCGGACCCGGAATACCTGCGATTCAACAGCCAGACCAACAAGTATCCCGGCAGAGCCGCAGACGATGTATCCCCTGACAGCGATGCCGGTAACAGCAGCGACAGCAGCGCCTCTTCCGACTGGTCGGATGCCGCAAGCCCGGTCGCGATGGATCGTGAACGCAACTACGAACGGACCCGGGAGCGCCAGACACAAATGTTTATCTATGTGCTGGACACCCGAGGCCTGGAAGTGGTCCCCCATGAAGTGAACTATCTGTTCAACTCGTCTGCCCTCGACGCTCCGACCACCCGGTTTCCCTCGGATGATCACGAAGGCCTGATTTCCGTGACCAAAAAAGGTCTGGACGCCAAGCGCGTCTGGCTGCTGGATTCAACCCTGAGCAAAGCGGCGAACGTTTACGACATCCAGGAACAGGCCGGCGCAAACGCCGAACGCATCGAAGCGGCAACCCACGCAGGGCGTGCCAACCAAGATGAATACGATCGACTGATCGATGCCGCGCAAGCGGCGGGCAAACCGATACTCAAACTTTCCGGCAATAAAGACGAGTTCGGCGATGACATCAACTGGCCTGAATAAATGCGCCTGAATGCCTGTACTCGCAACAACTTCGCCTGATTCAAATCAGTTAAACGCTTTATTCAAACCGGTACGGAAACCGGGGCGGCACAACGCTTATCATTAAAAGGATCAACTCGTGGCAAAACTTATAGAACCGGCAATCGAAATACCTCTTGGCCCCACTCTGCAGGTCACCGCAATCAGTCGTTCGGCCAATACTCATGCGCCTGCAGCCAACAATACTGAAGCCACTTCCACACTTTCAAACATAACAACAGACACACTCATTGAAGGCGAAGGCGTAAAACACACACTCAAATCCCTCGATAAACATTTCGGCCCCCTGCGCATCGGTGAAGTCTGGGTGAGCCGTGTGGAACTCAAGGCCCTGGGCGCCACGGTCAACGGCCAGGTCATCAGTGCGGCGAACGCCAGCATAAAAACACCGGACCAGGCCTTTCTGAATGCACTCAACTTCAACTCGGCAACGGTCGAGACACGCGTCAGACACGCGGACATCGCCGACAGCGGGGTCGTGGCCACCCTCTTCTTTGAAATTGCCTGCAAACGTTCCAGCGACGCCTCGGCGCTGTTCGTCAGCGCCAGACCGCTGCCCGCCGGCAGCGGAATGGAGCGCCTGAACCAACTGAGCCACGCGGCACAAACCCTGGACATTCACCGCGTCGACTCGTTTGAAAACGCACCGGGCTGGGTCAGCAAATCCAAAAGCTACCTGATGAGTGGTGCCGGTGTCGGCTTGCAGGCATTCGGGATTTACAGCGGCTACATGGCGATGATGGATGCCATCAAAAAAGGCGACACCCTGGAAGCCGTCTACCAAGGGAGTTCGATTGCTGCCGAATTCGGTTCTCTGATCATCGAACGCGGCCTGACCAAAACCGGCGAAGCGATGCTCAGAAACGGTTCGAGGGCGTTTGGGCGATTCCCGCTGACGTCGGCCGGCAAATACCTGAGTCGGGGTGCCGGCCTCTTTGCCAGCGCAATCACCCTGCCATTCGACATCAACGATGCCGTGTCCTCGTTCAATGCGGCCGCGGCGACCAGCGGCAAGGAGGCACAGGATCACTACGTCGCCGGCGCTCTGAGTGTCGCCAGTGCGGGCATCAGCCTGGCGCTGGGCGCAGCGGCTCTGGCCGGTTTTGGCAGTGTCGCCGGCCCGTTGGGCCTGGCCGCAGCAGCCATCCTCATTCTCGGGTCGATGATTTACCAGGCCGCGCGAGTGGTCGACGATATTGATGATTACATCGAACTGAGCGCCCATGAACGATTGCGCTCCGGCTGGTTCGCCTTCACCGGGCAGGAGCTGGATCAAGAAGTGCTGGACCGCTTCAAAATCTCCAAGGCATTCAGTGATTACACCCGGCAACGGGAGGTCTCGACCAAAGCCTTGCTGGAAGGTGCCTACAAGAACTTTGCGGAATATGTGGTCAACGGCAGCTTCAGTGTCGAACTGCAACCCTTGAAAATCTGGCGTCACCAATGGAATGAGCGCGCCGGAGAACAAGCGTTCAAGCTCGACAGCGAAACAGTCATCATCGGCGGCGACGACATCATCGATGCCCGCGACGGCATACCGCCAAACCTCGCGGGTAGCGTCAAAGGTACGCCCGGCGATGACAAAGGCGTGTTCTGGCGCCTCGATGACGGCAACGACCAGGTCGTCGGGGTCAAGGACAAACCTAACTTCTTCAGCTATCGGGAGGGCACAAAGACCCTGACCGGGGGCAGCAAGGCCGATGAGTTTTACTTCGAAACCACCGACAAGTTGCTCAATCAGCAAGCAGCGCCATCCGGTATCAGCACGCTCGATGGCGGCGAAGGTTCCGACACCCTGGCCTTTGAAGGCCGCCGCCCCGTCACTGATACTCGCCACCTCGGTTACAACATCAATCTGCAGACCGGCAAGGTCGCCCTGCGCAGCCATGACCAGACCACGACTGCGATCGAGATCGCACACGTGCGCGCGATCGAAAACATCTCGACATTGCGCAATGGTGTCAGTCTGGTCACCGGGAGCAGCGAGGCCAATCGCATTTCGGCCAATGGCAATGATCACATCGCGGCCGGTGACGGTGACGACACCATTGCCATCCGCGGTGCCGATTGCCGTGTTGACGGAGGTCTCGGCCTGGATCGCTACTACATCGCGAACACCTCAGCCAGAACCACGATCATTGAAGACGGTGAGCAGTCGAGTGTCATCGAACTGGGCTGGCCCATCGAATGGATCCAGCGATGGCAGATCGTCGGCACCTCACTGCTCGTCAGTTCATTGCATGGCCGGGATGGTGAGGACCCCGAGCATGTCCTGACTATCGAAAACATCTACCAATGGGTCGACGGTCAACGTCACCTGAAAAATGGCCAATTGCTGTTCAAGACCCAGGACGGCTATGAACTGCTGCCTGCCCTGCCATCGCTGATGCAGGGCGCGCCGGCGCAGGATGTTGAAGTGGTCGTCAGTGTCATCGGCAAATCCGCTGCCACCGAGATCATCAATGGCGGCACGGTCACGCTCACGGAGCAGGGATCGAAGCGGCATTTTGTGGCACGCACCGAGCGCAGGGTCGAATTCGTTGCCGGGCCCGGCCTGCGCAAAACCTCCAGAGTCATCTATCTGGATTACAAGGATGCCGAAATGGTCGATGTGGTCGTCAATTACCATGTCGAGAAGCGCGCGGGCGTATCGCTCAACTCCCACCTGTACTACAGCGACATCAATATCTCGCTGTTGCTTCCAGAGAAAATAGTGACGCTCAAGGGCGTCGTCCAGACATCGACGTACGCCAATGGCTACAGCGGCCAAAACAGCCTGAAGGTCACGACTGCTCATCTGGCACAGGACATTGCCGTGGTAATGCAGGACGGCGTTTCTTACCGGCTGCAACTGCCCGATCTGCCCTATCTGTCGGACGCCATGGAACCGGGCAGCAAGATTCGCAAGGCCGCTGGCTGCCTGCAGCCAAGACATGGTGAATATCTGTTTTCGCGGCCAACGATTGCTCGCACCATCGCGCTGCCGGCCACACCCAACCGGGTCGATATAGAGGCCGCATCCCACAACGGCATCTATGTTCTCCAAGGCGCAAGTTCGTCCTACGACATCTACCTGACCAGCAACATGATCATTCGCCTGATGACTCCGGGAGCCCAGGCAAGAACGAGCAATGCCTCGACCTGGAATCTGTTCACCGCCCGGATGACCGAGGCGATCAGCCGCGATGACATCAAACTGGACGCCGAGCGCCTGTGGGTGGGGAGCGCCCTGATCGAGTTGCCGACCATAGAAGATGACATGCCGGTCGAGTCGGTGAGCGTAGTAACCCGCTCCGGCAACATCTATGAGGTCGCCTTGCTGTTTGAAGTGCTGCAACTTTACCTGATCAACGCACAGAGCTATTCGAGCGTCGATAGCCTGCTGGCCGACATTCGCCTGCACCGGCAACGCAATGAGCTGGCCGCCAGAATCATTGTCCAGAACCTTGGCGTGACGACGAAACTGGACGGCACGCTGTATTACAACTCGACAAAAGACTACTGGGGAATCGACAGCAACCCGGCCTTGCGGATCAAACCCGAAGACCTGGTCATAGCGCCGGCCAGCGCCTCTTGACCCTGACCGAAGCTGATTGATGCCAAGCGCCCGATGTGATGTTCCTCGTCACATCGGAGCCTGACCATTATTGGGCCCGACAGCGAGTTCCTGTGAGTCTTGCCGAAGCAAAGCCCAAACACTGCGGGCAGATGGCAGGGGCCCATCGAAGTGTAACTATGCGAACAATTCGCCCTGCAACTCATCGAGCAACGCCTGGATTGCATCGAGTCGCTGTTGCGGATCATCGAGTTGTAGCAGGTCGATTTTGTCTTCTTCAGCGAAAGGCAACAGATAGGCCAATTGATTGGCCAATGACTGCTGCCCCAGCGCTTCGATGCCCATGTTCAGCGCCTCGACCATCGGATGCTCCGCCAATGCCTTGAGCAGCGCCATCAGGTCGGCGTCTTCGTCCTGCAACGGTTGCTCGGGCTCCTCGTCCAGCCACTCGACATCGGCGATGATCAATTGATCGCGCTGCACCTCGGTGCGTAACACGTTGAAACGTCGAGCGCCCTGCACCCGAATCCCCAGCAGACCATTGTCCTGCTGCTGGAAATCGGTGATGCGCGCCTCACATCCGACCAAGGCAAAACCTTCAGGGGCAGCGCCGACTTCATGGCCCTCAAGGATGCACACGACGCCGAAGCCTGCGCCCTGTTTCATGCAGCGGCCGATCATGTCCAGATAGCGCGCCTCGAATATCTGCAAATCGAGATTGCAACCGGGAAACAGCACCGTGTTCAGCGGGAAAAGCGGCAGACTCATAGACATTTCCTTACACCACCATCGACACCGCCAACGGCAGGAACACCGCCGTGGCCACGCCCATCAGACTCATCGCCAGCGCCGCAAAGGCACCGCACTCATCACTTTCCTGCATGGCCACTGCCGTGCCGACCGCGTGGGCGGTCATGCCCAGTGCCATGCCGCGCGCTTCCGGGCTGTGCACACCGAGGCGGTTCAACAGCGTCGGACCAAAAATCGCGCCAATCACCCCGGTGATCAATACGAACACAGCGGCCAGTGCCGCAACACCACCGATCTGCTCGGCGACCAACATGGCAATCGGCGAGGTCACCGACTTCGGCGCCATGGTCATCAGGATCATGTGCTCGGCACCGAACCACCAGCCCAGCGCCACGCCCATGCCCGTGGCCACTACACCGCCTATCACCAGCGTAGTAAAAATCGGCCAGAACAATTGCCGAATACGCCGCAGGTTGAGATACAGCGGCACGGCCAGCGCCACCGTCGCCGGGCCCAGCAGAATGCTGAGAATCTCGGTGCTCTTGCGGTACTCGGCATAGGTCAGGCCGCAGCCGACCAGCACGCCGATCACCAACAGCATGGAGACCAGCACCGGTTGCAGAAAGATCCAGCGGGTCTTCTCGAACGCCGCCAGCACCAGTTGATAGGCACCGAGGGTGATGCCGATGCCGAACAGCGGGTGATGAATCACCGAAGCCCAGGCGCCCTGCCAGTCGAAAAGCATCAGGACTCCTCCGACGCAGGTGCGTGGCGCTTGACCAGACGCTGCATCAGCACCCCGGCAAAAGCCATCGACAGGATCAACGACAGCACCAGCGCGCCGACAATCGCCCAGAAATCCGCGGCAATGTCGCTCGCATAAACCATCACGCCCACCGCCGGCGGCACCAACAACAAAGGCAGATAACGCAGCAGGCTGCCGGCCGCGAGATTCAGCGGCTCGCCGACTTCACCGCGAATGATCAGAAAGACCAGCAACAGCAGCAGACCGATGATCGGCCCCGGCAGTACCGGCAACAGCAAATGATTGAGCGCCGTACCGAGCAATTGGAACAGCACCAGCATGGTCAGGCCACGTAGCAACATCCGACATCTCCGTCTTACTTTCCACTGTGCAAGTCGCCCGCATTATAAGCACGCCTGCGCTATGGACCGGCATTCGCCAAAAGCATGGTCGGTTGACCGGAGCAAATCGCCATGATGATCTACAGTGGTTCGCAGGGAGGTCAAATCCCCCCACCTGAAAAACTATAAAACCGATGAACCCAAGGAGAGTCTCAATGCCCTATGTTCCCGTTGCAGAGCTCAAAGATTATGTCGGCAAGGAACTCGGACGTTCCGAATGGCTCACCATCGATCAGGAACGCATCAACCTGTTCGCCGAAGCCACCGGGGATTATCAGTTCATTCACGTCGACCCGGTCAAAGCCGCGCAAACACCTTTTGGCAGCACCATTGCCCACGGTTTCCTGTCGTTGTCGCTGATCCCCAAACTGATGGAAGACATCCTGATCCTGCCGCAAGGCGTGAAGATGGTGGTCAATTATGGTCTGGACAGCGTGCGTTTCATTCAGCCAGTGAAGGTCAATTCCAAGGTTCGGCTGAAGGTCGATCTGGGTGAAGTCACCGAGAAAAAACCCGGGCAGTGGCTGCTCAAAGCCACCGCGACACTGGAGATAGAGGGCTCGGACAAACCGGCCTATATCGCCGAGCCACTGTCGCTCTGCTTCGTCTGATCGTTCCGGATGCGAAGCAGCGCACGCTGTTTCGCGTCAACACTGGTTTTACCGGCTGCATTAGTTCACATAGCTGCGGCATACTCGGTCGCCTAATTGCCCGGATCCCGCTATGCGCTCACTTGCACGTCTTGCACCCCTTGCCTTGACCCTGATGCTCACCGCTTGCGGCGACGGCGAATCGCTGTTGCCGCCGGATGCGCGCCTACCCGATGGCGGACGCTATCGCGGTGAACTGGTCGATGGCTTGCTGCAAGGTCAGGGCCGCGTCGACTACCCCAACGGCAGTTGGTATGCCGGGCAGTTCGACAAGGGCCAGTGGCATGGGCAGGGCGAATGGCATGGCAGCAACGGCGAGGTCTATCGCGGACAGTTTCAGCAAGGCCTGTTCGACGGTCAGGGCAGCCTGACCACCAACGCCAGCAGCTACACCGGCGGCTTCAAACAGGGACGCCGCGAAGGCGAAGGCACCCTGAAAGAAAACGCCATGACCTACCGTGGCGAATTCAAGGCCGACCAATATTCCGGGCTCGGTCGTCTGGAGATGGACGACGGCAGCTCCTATCAAGGCCAGTTCGCCCACGGCAAACCCAACGGTGAGGGCCAGCGTGGCGACGCCAGCGGCAACTCGTTCACCGGGCATTTCGTCAACGGGCAGCTGGAAGGCAACGGCACCTTCAACAGCGCTGACGGCGATATCTACGTCGGCGGTTTCAAGAACAATCAATTGCACGGCAAGGGCCGCTACGAAAACGCTGACGGCGATGTCTGGCTCGGTCAGTTCAAGGAAGGCGCGCTGACCGGCAAAGGCGAGTTGATCGGTGCCGACGGCAGCCATTACGTCGGCGCGTTCAGCGACTGGCGCTTCAGCGGTCAGGGTCGTTTGAACCTGCCTGATGGCAGCTTCTACATCGGCGGCTTTGACAACGACAGTTACGCCGGACGCGGCACCCTGGTGCTGACCGATGGCAGCGTGATGAGCGGCACCTGGATCAACGGCCAGCGTGTGCGCGACGCCGACGGCAAGTTGCTGCCCGATATCCTCGAACTCGGTTTGCTCGCTCAGGGCCGTCTGCTTGATGACGCCTTGGCCGCCATTCCCGCTTCAACTCCAGCGGTCGAGCTGTACACCCTGACCCTCGGTGGCGACGGCAAGCAAAGCGTGTTCCTGCGCGAATCCGACTATGTCGCCAACATGCTCAACACGCGCTTCGGCGCCTATGGCCAGATTCGTCTGGTCAATCACCGCGATCACCTCGGCGACCGGCCGATGGCCACCCGCGAGAACCTGCGCCGCGCTGCGCAAACGCTGGCCGAACGCAGCGGCCCGGAAGACTTGCTGTTCATCTACCTGACCAGTCACGGCACCGCCGAGCATGAACTGGTGCTCGACCAACCGCGCATGGAGCTGGCCGACCTGCCTGCCGACGAACTCGCTGCCGTGCTGGCACCGCTGAAAAACCGCGACAAAATCATCGTGATTTCGTCGTGCTACTCCGGCGGCTTTATCCCGGCGCTGAAAGACGAACGCACGCTGATCATGACCGCCTCGCGCGCGGACCGGGTGTCCTTCGGCTGCTCGGAAGAAGCCAACTTCACCTATTTCGGCGATGCCCTCTTCGCCCAGGCGCTGAACCAGACCGATGACCTGGAGCAAGCCTTCAAACTGGCCAAGGCCACCGTCGCCGAGCGTGAACTGGCGGACAATTTCGAAGCCTCGGAGCCGCAGATCTGGGCGCCGAAAACCGTGTTGTCGCACTGGCAACTGCTGCGCAAACAGCAGGCAAGAAAAGCTTTGCAAAGTGCTGCATTGAACGACGGAGCGATAAAGAGCAACTAAGCTGAACAGTATCAAGGGAGAGACACTATGTACTTGACGCCTCAGCACGTATTGCTTGCCGGAGCCACCGGTTTGACCGGTGAACATCTACTCGACCGTTTGCTCAACGAGCCAACGATTTCTCGCGTGCTCGCCCCTTCCCGTCGCCCCTTGGCCGAACATCCGCACCTGGAAAACCCGGTGGGTGATCCGCAGGCGTTTCTGCCGCAGCTCAGTGGTCGCGTCGATATCGCCTATTGCTGCCTCGGTACCACGATCAAGCAGGCCGGCTCGGAAGCGGCGTTTCGCGCGGTGGATCTGGACATGGTCGTGGCGTTCGCCAAACGTGCGCGGGAGATGGGCGCGCGACATCTGATAGTCATCAGCGCGATTGGCGCCGATCCGAAATCGTCGGTTTTTTACAATCGGGTCAAAGGCGAAATGGAGCAGGCACTGCGTGCGCAGGACTGGCCGCAACTGACCATTTGCCGGCCATCACTGTTATTGGGTGAACGGACTGAACCGCGACTGGCCGAGCAATTGGCCGGGCCGTTGTCGAAGCTGATTCCAGGTAAATACCGTGGCATCGAAGCTTGCCACTTGGCGCGGGCGATGTGGCGATTGGCCCTGGAAGAGCAGGATGGGGTGCGGGTGATCGAGTCGGATGATTTGCGCAAGCTCGGCAAATGAAAAAGATCGCAGCCTTCGGCAGCTCCTACAGGATCAAGTCGAACCCCATGTAGGAGCTGCCGAAGGCTGCGATCTTTTGCTTTTCACAATCCACCAGTCGCCTGAAAACCCACGCCAATCACCGTCAGCAATGACAACGGCAGCAACAGCGTATCGAGCAACGCACTCGCCGGCAGATCCACCCCCGGATAACTCGGCGCCTCAGCCCCGAACCGATCCATCGCGCAGCACCCGCCATTCAGCGCATAAAGATCCAGACGCGTCCCGGAGTACACCACCGGTGCCCCCGGTTTGGCCGCATCCAGCGTGCGCGCTGTCGCACACCCGGTCAGCAACAACACCAGCCCAATCACCAGCAGCTTATTCATCGCTGCTCAGATGGTGCTCACCCCAACGCGGCAACATGTCCTGGGGAATACCCAGCAGATTGAGAATCCGCGCCACGACGAAATCGATCAGGTCATCGATGGTCTGCGGCTGATGATAGAAACCCGGCGAGGCCGGCAGAATCGTCACGCCCATGTTCGACAGTTTGAGCATGTGCTCTAGATGAATGCTCGAATACGGCGCTTCACGCGGCACCAGAATCAACTGACGCCGCTCTTTCAATGTCACATCGGCGGCGCGTTCGATCAGGTTGTTGCAGGCGCCCGTGGCAATTGCCGATAGCGTGCCGGTGGAGCACGGCACCACGACCATCGCCGCCGGAGCGCCAGACCCCGAGGCCACCGGCGACATCCAGTCTTCCTTGCCGTACACGCGGATCTGCCCAGCGGCAGCCCCGGTGTATTCGGTCAGGAAGGCCTGCATCATTTGCGGCTTGGGCGGCAGCGTGACATCGGTCTCGGTCGCCATGACCAGTTGCGCAGCCTTAGAGATCAGGAAGTGCACCTCGCGATCTTCCCGCACCAGACAATCGAGCAGACGTAGACCGTATTGCGCGCCGGACGCGCCGGTCATCGCCAGCGTGATGCGTTCGGGGCCATTGTTCATACCAGCGCCTCGGCGAGTTTGCCGTGTAGGCCGCCGAAGCCGCCGTTGCTCATGATCACCACGTGCGTGCCGGGCTGCGCCTGGCTCTTCACGCGTTCAATGATGCCCTCCAGCGAATCGCTGACAATCGACGGCACCGTGCACAACGCGGCGGTGCCGGCGAGGTCCCAGCCGAGGTTGGCCGGGGCATACCAGATCACCTGATCGGCATCGACCACACTGTCCGGCAAACCGTCACGGTGGGCGCCGAGCTTCATCGAGTTGGAGCGCGGTTCGATGATCGCGATCAGCGGTGCGTCGCCGATGCGTTTGCGCAAACCGTCGAGGGTGGTAGCAATCGCAGTCGGGTGGTGGGCAAAGTCGTCGTAGATGGTGATGCCGCGGACTTCGGCGACTTTCTCCATGCGGCGTTTGACGTTCTTGAACGCGCTCAACCCGGCGATGCCCATCGACGGCACCACGCCAACATGGCGCGCAGCCGCCAAGGCAGCCAAGGCGTTGGCGACGTTGTGCTGACCGGTCAGCTCCCACTCGACTGTGCCTTGCGACACGCCTTCGAACATCACTTCGAACGCGGAACCGTCTTCGCTGAGCAGTTTGACTTGCCACTGACCGCCGGCACCGGTGGTTTGCACCGGGGTCCAGCAGCCCATTTCGATCACACGCTGCAAGGCTGGCTCGGTGGTCGGGTGGATGACCAGACCTTCGCTTGGGATGGTGCGCACCAAGTGATGGAATTGCCGCTCGATCGCCGGCAGATCCGGGAAGATGTCGGCATGATCGAACTCAAGGTTATTGAGGATCGCAGTGCGCGGACGGTAGTGAACGAACTTCGAACGCTTGTCGAAGAAAGCGCTGTCGTATTCGTCAGCCTCGATCACGAAGAACGGCGTACCGCCCAAGCGGGCCGACACCGAGAAATTCTGCGGCACACCACCGATCAGGAAGCCCGGGCTCATGCCGGCGTGTTCCAGGACCCAGGCGAGCATGCTGCTGGTGGTGGTTTTACCGTGCGTGCCAGCCACCGCCAAGACCCAGCGACCTTGCAGCACGTGGTCAGCCAGCCATTGCGGGCCGGAGACATACGGCAGGCCTTTGTTCAGCACATATTCCACCGCCGGGTTGCCGCGGGACATGGCGTTGCCGATCACCACCAGATCCGGTGCCGGATCGAGCTGCGCCGGGTCATAGCCCTGCGTCAGTTGAATGCCTTGGGCTTCCAGCTGTGTGCTCATCGGTGGATAGACATTGGCGTCGGAGCCGGTCACGTGATGGCCCAGCTCTTTGGCCAACACCGCCATCGAGCCCATGAAAGTCCCGCAGATACCCAGAATATGAATGTGCATAGTCGACCTCGTAAACATGGCCGCAGGTTAGCGTAGGGAGGGGGAAATCGCACTCTTTAGGTGAGGGGCGGGGTGGGTGGGCCGTAACATCTCGACTCGACTGCAGACTGCCGCCCTCACCCCAACCCTCTCCCAGAGGGAGAGGGAGCCGATCTGCGTTGCTTTCTAATCCTGGGTTCGACTCGATAACTCAGGTCGGCGTAAGTCGCCAAAACACTTCGATCAGAAGCTGATCTCGGTTGCTTTCAAGTCCTGAGTTCGGCTGTATAACTCAGGTCGGCGTAGATCAGTAGAGCGACTCGGTCAGTCCCCTCTCCCTCTGGGAGAGGGCTAGGGTGAGGGCCTTCTAACTGACACGACGCTCAATGCCATGCTTACGCAGTTTTCTATAGAGCGTATTACGGCTGACCCCAAGCTGTTCCGCCGTATGCGTCATGTGCCACCGCGTCTGCTCCAGCGTTTTAAGCAGCGCAATCCGCTCGGCGTCTTCCAGTGGATGTTCAGATGAATCAGGCTGAAAAATCGGCACCCGCCCCTGCCGAATCATCACCGGCAAATCCTCAATCCCGACCCGCCCGTCATCACACAACGCCGCCAGCGTGCGCAGCACATTGCGCAACTGCCGCACATTGCCCGGCCAATTGAACGCCAGCAAAGCCTGACGCGCCGCCTCGTCGATCAGGATTGCTTCACCGCCCGCCTCTTCGGCCAGCAGAAAATCCAGCAATTGCGATTTATCACTGCGTGCGCGCAACGCTGGCAACGCCACTTCCAGACCGTTGAGCCGGTAATACAAATCCTCGCGGAAGCTGCCATCGGCGACCCGCTCCAGCAGATTGCGGTGGGTAGCACTGATGATTCGCACGTTGACCGATTCCGGCTCGCCGCCAATCGGCACCACCTGCCGATCTTCCAGCACCCGCAACAGACGAGTCTGCAAGGCCAGCGGCATATCGCCGATTTCATCGAGGAACAACGTGCCGCCATCGGCCTGCTGCAACTTGCCGCGCATGCCGTCCTTGCGTGCGCCGGTGAAACTGCCGCCGCGATAGCCGAACAGTTCGCTCTCGATCAGGCTTTCCGGAATCGCCGCGCAGTTGAGTGCAACGAAGGCTTTGGCGGAGCGTTGACTGGCCTGATGCACAGCCTTGGCGAAGGCTTCCTTGCCGGAGCCGGTTTCGCCGTTGATCAGCAGCGGCACATCACGTTCGAAGACGCGCAGGGCTTTGCGGAAATCGGCCTGCAATGCCTCGTCACCGAGGCAAATGCCCGACAGGCGCGGCGCCTCAGCGACCACCGGCGTCAATACCATCGGTACAGTTTTGCGCGATTCCCCGCGCAACACGGCAAAAAGATACCGCCCGTCACGGGTGCGCAACGGCCAACTGGCACTGGCATTCGCACTGGCGCGGCCAAGCAATTCATCCAGAGAACAATCGAAAAACGCTTCGACTGGTTTACCCAGCAAGCCGCCGCGAATATGCCCGAGCAAATTCAGCGCACTCTGGTTGACCGCACTGATCCGCCCTTCGCCGTCAAACGCCAGCAAGCCTTCGCTGAACAGCCCGACCGATTCGGCCTGCAGGTGAAAGCGCAGCAACCATTGGTTATCGAAACAGCGCAGGAAGTAGCAACTCTCGATCATCTTCGCCGAGAGGTTGACCAGCGCCATGGTGTGGAACTGGCTTTGCCGCGAGACATCGTGGCGCGCCGAAGACACGTCGAGCACCGCGAGCAGTTCGCCGTGCGGGTCGAACACCGGGCTAGCCGAGCAGGTCAGCCCTGTGTGGCGACCGCGAAAGTGTTCGTCCTGATGAATGGTCAGCGCCTGGCGCTCGACCAGACAGGTGCCGATGCCGTTGGTGCCTTCGCAAGCCTCGCTCCAGTCCGCACCGAGCCACAGGCCGGCGCGTTCGAAGATCTTGCGTTCGGCCGGCGCGGTGACGCAGTTGAGGATCACCCCGCGCGCGTCGGTCAGCAATACCGCGTGGCCGGCGCCGGAGAGTTGTTGATGCAGGCTGCTCATTTCATTGCCAGCGATCTGCAGGACTTGCTGCAGTCGTTCGCGGCTTTCGAGAACGCGCCCATGTTCGAGCACGGTCGGCGCCATGCTCAGCGCCGGGTCGAGGTGATAGTCCTCAAGACAGCGCAGCCACGAACGGGCAATCGACGGATCGGCACCGGGCCCGTGCAGGTGCGGTTTGCCCTGAGTAGCGGTGAGAACCTGCTGCGCATGGCGGCTCAAATGGTTGTCGTGCATTTCTTATTGTTCTCCCCGAGGCTCGATGGCCCAATGCTGAGGTGACGCCCAGCATCCCCCAGCCACCGACGCATTGCAATGCTGGCAAGACTGTCCGGTCACGGGCTGTACCGAAAGCGGTACAAACTGTCACCCGAGCTGTACCGAAACCGTCACAGACGCCATCCGCTCGTCCGAGACAAACCACCCAAGCCCTTGATTTACCTGCCCTGTACGGCAGTGGCCCGACCTTTGCTCTACGCTTATAGCAAGCGCACTTGCGCGTTTCTCTAATAAGTACAAAGCCAAGGAGAACATCATCATGCGTTACGCTCACCCCGGTACTGAAGGCGCCAAAGTCTCGTTCAAAGCCAAGTACGGTAACTACATCGGCGGCGAGTTCGTCGCGCCTGTCAAAGGTCAGTACTTCACCAATACCTCGCCAGTGAATGGCCAGCCAATTGCCGAATTCCCCCGCTCCACTGCCGAAGACATCGACAAGGCACTGGACGCCGCCCACGCTGCTGCCGACGCGTGGGGCGCGACCTCCGTGCAGGCGCGATCGCTGATCCTGCTGAAAATCGCCGACCGCATCGAACAGAACCTGGAACTGCTGGCGATCACCGAAACCTGGGACAACGGCAAAGCCATCCGCGAAACCCTCAACGCCGACATCCCGCTGGCCGCCGACCATTTCCGCTATTACGCCGGTTGCATCCGTGCCCAGGAAGGCAGCGCTGCCGAAATCGACGGCAACACCGTGGCTTATCACATTCACGAACCACTGGGCGTGGTCGGTCAGATCATCCCGTGGAACTTCCCGATCCTGATGGCCGCATGGAAACTGGCGCCAGCCCTGGCCGCGGGTAACTGCGTGGTGCTCAAGCCTGCCGAGCAGACTCCGCTGGGTATTTCCGTGCTGGTCGAGCTGATTGGCGACCTGCTGCCGCCGGGCGTGCTGAACGTTGTTCAGGGCTTCGGCAAAGAGGCCGGCGAAGCGCTGGCCACCAGCAAACGCATCGCCAAAATCGCTTTCACCGGCTCGACCCCGGTTGGCTCGCACATCATGAAATGCGCCGCCGAAAACATCATTCCGTCCACTGTGGAACTGGGCGGCAAATCGCCGAATATCTTCTTCGAAGACATCATGCAGGCCGAGCCGACCTTCATTGAGAAGGCCGCTGAAGGTCTGGTGCTGGCGTTCTTCAACCAGGGCGAAGTCTGCACCTGCCCATCCCGCGCGCTGGTGCAGGAATCGATTTACGACGAGTTCATGGCCGTCGTGATGAAGAAAGTCCTGCAAATCAAACGTGGAGATCCACTGGACACCGACACCATGGTCGGCGCGCAGGCGTCCGAGCAGCAATTCGACAAAATCCTTTCGTACCTGGAAATTGCCAAGGGCGAAGGCGCCGAGCTACTGACCGGTGGCAAGGTAGAAAAACTCGAGGGCAACCTGTCGACCGGCTATTACATCCAGCCAACCCTGCTCAAGGGCACCAACAAGATGCGCGTGTTCCAGGAAGAAATCTTCGGCCCGGTGGTGAGCATCACCACGTTCAAGGACGAAGCCGAAGCCCTGGCCATCGCCAACGACACCGAGTTCGGCCTCGGCGCCGGCCTGTGGACCCGCGACATCAACCGCGCCTACCGCATGGGCCGGGCGATCAAGGCCGGTCGTGTGTGGACCAACTGCTACCACCTGTATCCGGCGCATGCCGCGTTTGGTGGCTACAAGAAGTCCGGCGTTGGCCGTGAGACGCACAAGATGATGCTCGATCACTATCAGCAGACGAAAAACCTGCTGGTGAGCTACGACATCAATCCGTTGGGCTTCTTCTAAACCTGCAGCACTGATCGTTCCCACGCTCTGCGTGGGAATGCCGCCCGGGACGCTCCGCGTCCCACCAAAAGCCGAACGCAGAGCGTCCGTTGAGGCATCCCCACGCAGAGCGTGGGGACGATCATGCTACCCACCGGCAAAAAAGCCGGGCCAATACAACAATAAGAAAGGTAAACCCTATGCCTAGCGAATCCCCGGCTGGCGCTCCGGCGACCGGCGCCTCCGTCGACTTTGAAAAAGTCGGATCGGATTACTTTCAACAACGCGAACTGAAAAAAGGTGCCGCCGGCTGGGTACTGCTGGTGGGTCTGGGCGTTGCCTACGTGATTTCCGGTGACTATGCCGGCTGGAACTTCGGCCTCGCTCAGGGTGGCTGGGGCGGCATGTTCCTGGCAACGTTGCTGATGGCCACCATGTACCTGTGCATGTGCTTTTCTCTGGCCGAGTTGTCTTCGATGATCCCCACCGCCGGCGGTGGCTACGGTTTTGCCCGCAGTGCATTTGGGCCGTGGGGCGGGTTTCTCACCGGCACCGCGATTCTCATCGAATACGCCATTGCCCCTGCGGCTATCGCGGTGTTCATCGGAGCCTATTGCGAATCGCTGTTCGGCATCGGTGGCTGGATGATCTACCTGGCCTTCTACATCATTTTCATTGCCATCCACATTTTCGGGGTCGGCGAAGCACTCAAGCTGATGTTTGTCATCACCGCCGTCGCCGCGCTGGCGCTGGGGGTGTTTCTGGTGGCGATGGTGCCGCACTTCGACGTCGCCAACCTGCTCGACATTCCGGTGACTGCCGCGGCGGGTGCCAGTCCGTTTCTGCCATTCGGCTATGTCGGCGTCTGGGCAGCGATTCCCTATGCGATCTGGTTCTTCCTTGCCGTCGAAGGCGTGCCGCTGGCCGCCGAGGAAACCAAGAACCCCAAACGTGATCTGCCGCGCGGCTTGATCGGCGCCATGTTGGTGCTGCTCATGTTTGCCCTGCTGATTCTGATCGTCGGTCCCGGCGGTGCGGGTGCCAACTCGCTGCTGACCTCCGGTAACCCGTTGGTCGAAGCGTTGAGCAAAGCCTATGGCGGCTCGACCTGGATGGGCAGTTTCGTCAACCTCGTAGGGCTGGCCGGACTGATCGCGAGTTTCTTCTCGATCATCTACGCGTACTCGCGGCAGATTTTCGCGCTATCCCGGGCCGGCTACCTGCCACGCAAACTGTCCGAAACCAATAAAAGCAAGGCACCGGTCCTGGCGCTGGTGATTCCCGGCATCATCGGTTTCGGCCTGTCGCTGACCGGCCAGGGCGACCTGCTGATTCTGGTGGCCGTGTTCGGCGCAACCATTTCCTACGTGCTGATGATGGCCGCGCACATCACCTTGCGGATTCGTCGCCCCAAAATGGACCGGCCGTACCGCACACCGGGCGGCATCTTCACCTCCGGCGCGGCCTTGGTGCTGGCGTGTATCGCCGTGGTCGCAGGCTTCCTGGTCGATCCACGGGTGGTAATCGGTGCCGCCGTCATCTATGGAGTGTTAATTGCTTACTTTGCGTTCTACAGTCGACATCACTTGGTAGCAGGCACGCCGGAAGAAGAATTCGCGGCGATCCAGAAGGCTGAGCAAGCCTTGCACTGAGTGCCGACAATCCCGGCGCAGGCTCGGTCTGCGCCGTCACGGAGAATTGTGTATGGCCAGTTTCGCTCACACGGTCGGCGCCCAGACCTATCGCTTCGACAGCCTCAAGGACGTCATGGCCAAGGCCAGCCCGGCACGCTCCGGGGACTTCCTCGCTGGCGTCGCCGCGCTCAACGACGGCGAGCGCGTGGCTGCGCAAATGGCGCTGGCCGACATCCCGCTCACGCATTTCCTGCAAGAGGCGCTGATTCCTTACGAGTCCGATGAAGTCACCCGGCTGATCATCGACACCCACGACAAGCAAGCTTTCACCGTGGTCAGCCACCTCACCGTCGGCGGCTTTCGCGACTGGCTGCTCAGCGACGCCGCCGATGAAACCAGCCTGCGTAACCTCGTCCCCGGCCTGACCCCGGAAATGGTCGCGGCGGTATCAAAGATCATGCGCGTGCAGGATCTGGTGCTGGTGGCGCAAAAGATCCGTGTCGTAACGAAGTTTCGCGGCACCCTTGGCCTGCGCGGACGTTTGTCGACGCGCCTGCAACCCAATCACCCCACCGACGAACCTTCCGGCATCGCCGCGAGCATTCTCGACGGTCTGCTCTACGGCAATGGCGACGCGATGATCGGCATCAACCCGGCCACCGACAGCATCGCCTCGATCTGCGCGATGCTGGAGATGCTCGACGCGATCATCCAGCGCTACGACATCCCGACCCAGGCCTGCGTGCTGACCCACGTCACCACCTCCATCGAGGCGATCAACCGTGGCGTGCCGCTGGATCTGGTGTTCCAGTCGATCGCCGGCACCGAAGCGGCCAACGCCAGTTTCGGCATCAACCTGAATGTTTTGCAGGAAGGCTACGATGCCGGCCTGAGCCTGAATCGCGGCACCCTCGGGCAGAATCTGATGTATTTCGAAACCGGTCAGGGCAGCGCGCTGTCGGCCAATGCCCATCACGGTGTAGACCAACAGACGTGCGAGACGCGGGCCTACGCCGTGGCGCGACATTTCAAGCCGTTTCTGGTGAACACGGTCGTAGGATTTATCGGCCCGGAATACCTCTACAACGGCAAACAGATCATCCGCGCCGGCCTCGAAGACCATTTCTGCGGCAAGCTGCTCGGTGTGCCGATGGGTTGCGACATTTGCTACACCAACCACGCCGAGGCCGATCAGGACGACATGGACACCCTGCTGACCCTCTTGGGTGTGGCCGGGATCAACTTCATCATGGGCATCCCCGGCTCCGACGACATCATGCTCAACTACCAGACCACCTCGTTCCATGACGCGCTCTACGCCCGTCAGACCCTGGGCCTGAAACCGGCGCCGGAGTTCGAGCAATGGCTGGCGAACATGGGCATCTTCACGCAAGCGGACGGCAAGGTTCGCTTTGGCAATAACTTGCCGCCGGCCTTCCGCCAGGCATTGGCGCAACTGGGATGAGTCACGTGGAAAAACCGCCTGTGGACCCGCAGAACCCGTGGCTGGAACTGCGCCGCCTGACCCCGGCGCGCATCGCTCTCGGCCGCACCGGCACCAGCCTGCCGACCAGCGCGCAACTGGATTTCCAGTTTGCCCACGCGCAGGCACGCGATGCCGTGCACTTGCCGTTCGATCACGCCGGGCTCAGCGCGCAACTGAGCGAGCGCGGGCGCGAAAGCCTGCTGCTGCACAGCGCTGCTACGGATCGAAACAGTTATCTGCAGCGCCCGGATCTGGGCCGCAAACTCAGCGATGAATCGGCGCAGGCCTTGCGTGATTACGCGGCGGCGCATCCCGGCGGTGTCGATCTGGCGATTGTCGTGGCGGATGGCCTTTCGGCGTTGGCGGTGCATCGGCATACGTTGCCGTTTCTCAATCGGCTGGAAGAGCAAATGAGCGCTGACGGCTGGTCGATGGCGCCCGTGGTTCTGGTGGAACAGGGACGCGTTGCCGTCGGTGATGAAATCGGCCAGTTGCTCGGCGCAAAAATGCTGGTAATGCTGATCGGCGAGCGCCCGGGCCTCAGTTCGCCGGACAGCCTCGGTTTATATTTCACCTACAATCCAAAGATCGGCCTGACCGATGCCTACCGCAACTGCATTTCCAACGTGCGGCTCGAAGGCTTGAGCTACGGCATGGCGGCGCACCGCTTGCTTTACCTGATGCGCGAAGCCTGTCGGCGGCAGTTGTCGGGGGTCAACCTGAAGGACGAAGCACAGGTTCAGACGCTGGAATCGGACGCCGGTGTAGATATGAAAGGCAATTTCCTACTCGATCCGCCCACAACCTGAACCGTTTCCGCATTGCGTTTCTGCGCCGGTTTCAGGCAGGATCGATGCACGGCCGCCAGGGTTTCCCATCGCCGTCAGAGCAGTTGAAGACAGCCACTTGAAGACGAGACCTATCATGCGGATTATTCAAGCGACCCTCGAACATCTGGACTTACTGACTCCGTTGTTCGTCAAATATCGCGAGTTCTACGGTTCCCTGCCTTACCCGGATTCATCACGCGCCTTCCTTGAAAAGCGCCTGCGCCGCAAGGAATCGGTGATCTACCTGGCCCTGGCCGATGATGACGACAAGAAACTGATGGGCTTCTGTCAGCTCTATCCAAGCTTCTCTTCGCTGTCGCTCAAACGCGTGTGGATCCTCAACGACATTTATGTCGCCGAAGACGCCCGCCGCCAACTGGTCGCCGACAACCTGATCCGTACCGCGAAGAAAATGGCCAAGGAAACCCAGGCCGTGCGCATGCGCGTCTCTACCAGCAGCAACAACGAAGTGGCGCAGAAAACCTACGAATCCATCGGGTTCAAGGAAGACACCGAGTTCAAGAACTACGTGTTGCCGATCAGCGAAGAGCTTTGATTACAAACGCAACGTGTGATGGGGGAGCCTGCTCCCTCAGACATGCTGGCTGCTTCCTGACAATTGTTCACACCTCGACATCCCTCGCTACAAAACCAACACGCTTTTCATCCCTCAGACCGTATAATCCCGAGCTTTCCGGCTTGTAAGAAAAACTACACCCCGCTGTAGGCTTACACGAAGTCATCCGCACAGGCCTGCCGAGTCGGGCCGCCATACAGGTGCCTCCATGGATTTCAACCCGCTCGACCTTATCCTGCATCTCGACGTTTACCTCGATTTGCTGGTGAACAACTATGGGCCATGGATCTACGCCATCCTGTTTCTGGTGATTTTCTGTGAAACCGGTCTGGTCGTGATGCCTTTCCTGCCGGGTGATTCACTGTTGTTCATCGCCGGTGCAGTTGCCGCTGGCGGCGGCATGGATCCGGTGCTGTTGGGCGGACTGCTGATGCTCGCGGCCATCCTGGGCGACAGCACCAACTACGTGATCGGACGAACGGCCGGAGAAAAACTGTTCAGCAACCCGAACTCGAAAATCTTCCGTCGCGATTACCTGCAAAAAACCCACGACTTCTACGACAAGCATGGCGGCAAGACCGTAACGCTGGCGCGCTTCCTGCCGATCATCCGCACCTTTGCGCCGTTCGTCGCCGGCGTAGCGAAGATGCCATACCCGCGCTTCTTCGGTTTCAGCGTGCTGGGCACCATCCTCTGGGTCGGCGGTCTGGTCACGCTGGGCTACTTCTTCGGCAACGTACCGTTCATCAAGAAAAACCTGTCGTTGCTGGTAGTGGCGATCATTCTGTTGTCGCTGGTGCCGATGATCCTCGGTGTGGTTCGCAGCCGTTTCGGCGGCACCAAAGCGCAATCGCACTAAGCCGATGTGGTCGCTGAGCGCCTGGCGTCGCCGGCGCATTCTGGCGAAGTACCCGATTGCCGACGACATGTGGCAACGGGTGCGCCATCAATTGAGTTTTCTTGATGGCATCAGCGCTGCCGAAGACCAGTGGCTGCGCGAAGCCTGCGTGCTGTTCCTCGACGACAAACACTTGAGCGCCCTGCCCGGCGTCGAACTGCATCAGGAACAACGCCTGCTGCTCGCCGCCCAGGCGCAATTGCCACTGCTCAATCTGGGCGACCTGAATTGGTATCAGGGTTTTCACGAGATTGTTCTGTATCCCGACGATTTCCTCAGCCCGCAACGTCATCGTGACGCCAGCGGTGTCGAGCATGAGTGGGACGGCGAACACAGCGGCGAAGCCTGGCAGCAGGGGCCGATCATCCTCGCCTGGCCCGGCGTCATGGCCAGTGGTGGCTGGGAAGGCTATAACCTGGTGATCCACGAACTGGCGCATAAACTCGACATGCTCAACGGCGACGCCAACGGCCTGCCGCCGCTGCACACCGACATGCGCGTCAGCGACTGGGCCGAGGTGATGCAACACGCCTACGACGACCTCAACCGCCAGCTCGACCATGACCCGGACGCCGAAACCGCCATCGATCCCTACGCCGCCGAGAACCCGGCGGAATTCTTTGCGGTCACCAGCGAATATTTCTTCAGCGCCCCGGATCTGCTGCACGAGGCTTATCCACAGGTGTATGCGCAGCTGCAGCTTTTCTACCGTCAGGATCCGTTGAGCCGGTTGCGGCAACTTCAGGCCACAGACCCGGTCTATCAGGCGCACGACTAAGCTCTGCACGACTTTCGGTACATGGCGTCGACGGCAGAATATGCCTATAATCGCCGCCACTTTTTGGTCAATCCGGCCAAGTGTTTTTGGTCAACTACGGGGGCAACGCCCAATGAGCTACAGCAAGATTCCGGCTGGCAAAGACCTGCCGAACGACATCTACGTCGCGATCGAGATCCCGGCCAACCACGCGCCGATCAAATACGAAATCGACAAAGACAGCGATTGCCTGTTCGTTGACCGTTTCATGGCCACCCCAATGTTCTACCCGGCCAACTACGGTTACATCCCGAACACCCTGGCTGACGACGGTGATCCCCTCGACGTGCTGGTTGTGACCCCTTACCCGGTTGCTCCAGGCTCGGTGATCCGCGCGCGTCCAGTCGGCATCCTGAACATGACCGACGACGGCGGCGGCGATGCCAAAGTCATCGCAGTCCCGCACGACAAGCTGTCCCAGCTGTACGTCGACGTGAAGGAATACACTGACCTGCCACCGCTGCTGATCCAGCAGATCGAGCACTTCTTCGCGAACTACAAAGATCTCGAAAAAGGCAAATGGGTCAAGATCGAAGGCTGGGCCGGTGCTGACGCCGCCCGCGAAGCGATCACCAAGTCGGTCGCCGCCTACAAAGGCTAAGCACCTGCGCTACGCGTGATGCTTGAAGAAAACCCCGGTTGATCCGGGGTTTTTTGTGCTCGGGGAAAAGCCGCCTTAAACATAGTGTTTATGACGGACTACAGAAAAGTTTTATCTTGTGTAATTTCCCACAAGAACGTCTTACATCCCGTCGCAAAATTCAGTCCGTTTTTGAACGCCCGGTTTATTCAAACCGCTCTGGCACGGCCGTAGACTCCGTGTTTATGAGAAAGAACACTAGCGGTCCAAGATTCAAGGCACTCCTGGAAGCAGCGAACATCTCCACGACGGGTTTCGCAAAGTTCTGGGGCACGGAAGCCCAAAATGTCCACAACTGGTACACCCGGGGCGTCCCGGCGTATCGCATGGAAGAAGTCTCACGCCTGCTGTCCGTCAACAGCGAATGGCTGAAAACCGGCGAAGGCATAAAAGAAGCGCCGAGCCTGAATCAGCCTGCCAGCAATGGCGACAGCTTTGATGCCCACGACCCCCAAGGCGCCTATCGATTCATCCATCCCAACGACATCGAACTGGCCTTCTTCAAAGAAACACCACTGAGCAACGGCTCCGACAAAACCCACGTCATTCAGGATACGGATCTCTCCATCCGGCTGCTGCGCGCGCCCCTTGATCAACTGGAAATCCGCCCCGCCGATGCTATCTGTGCGCACATGATCGGCAACAGCATGGCCGAACGCATCGAAGACGGCTCCATCGTCGCCATCGATCGCGGCCTGACTCAAGTGGTGGACGGCGAGATCTATGCCATCGAACACGACGGCATGCTGCGCATCAAATACCTGCACCGTATGCCTGGCAACGGCCTGCGCCTGCGCAGCCACAACAGCGCCGAATATCCGGACGAAGTGTTCCGCCCGGCTCAGATTGAAGAGCAGCGGATCCATATATTGGGCTGGGTATTCTGGTGGTCGACAGTGAGCAAGCGGCGGCCGGTGGTGCCGTTTCTTTGATCTTACGGCCTGCAAAGCTCCCTGTAGGAGTGAGCCTGCTCGCGATGAGGCCCTGATAATCGGTACAAATCCCCAATTTCTGGCGTAGAAGTCGCTCTAAACCGCACTTCAGGCTGGGAATCCCAAGCAAAACTCAGTATCCTGCGCCCCACATTTGCGCATCGACCCGCCCCGCGGTTCAGAGAGCGCCCGACGCGGCAGACCAACGTCTGACCAAGTCCCACAGCCGGACGCAGATCCGGATGTACGTTTTGAAGGCTGGCAAGGCTTACCAAAAATAGGCCAAGCCAGTCCCCGAGAAGCCGGCCACAAGCCGGCTTTTTAATGCCTGTTAAAAATGCCCCTTAGCGATTAGCGAGGTAGATCAACATTCCTTGCTGATCCAGCTCCTCAGCCGATGGCAAATCAGACGGCAGCAGCTTGTTCTCATGCATGAAATCAAGCTGAAGCACATTCCCCTTCAATACTTGATGAACCTGGGTTGCCTGATTGGCTAGGCCGATCAAACTGGCGCTGGCTTGCTGGTCGTAGTTTCCGGGAACGAAACGTCGCAATGGATCGCTCAAAATCGCCGTAAGGGTTTTCCCAAACTCAGCGTGTTCAGCAGTGAGATTTTTAGCCACAGTCAGAGCAGCTTTTTGCTCACCCAGTTCCGACAGCGCCTGAATTCGCCCCTGTCCTGAGGCCAACCATGAGCGATAGCTCATCGATAGCTCAAAAGCACGTAGATACTCTTTGTTATCCGAAGTGAGCTTGCGAATCACGTCATGAAAGTAATTTTGCGCCACAGAACACTGAGTTTCAGCTGTGAATAATTTATCGTGAACCAGCTTCGGCGAAACGTAATGCTGCAAATCGGCCAGCGTACTCATCGCCGCCTTCACAGGTGCAAATTTAGCCATCCAATCCTTATCTTCAAGCCATTCCTGTTTTGCCTTCACATCGTTAACGGCATCACCAATCACAGACAGCTGCCGTTCAATGCCCTGGAGCTTCCGATAGATCATTGCAAAGCCGACAGCACTCACAACCAGGTTGGCGACTTGAAGTCCCATCAACACTTGGCCTTGCATCATCAACTTCGACAGCTGTCCATCAAGCACTTCTGATGGCGGCTCAGTACTAACGGAATCACCCTCTCTCAACCAGGCAACGACCTTTTTCGTGACCTTATCCCGGATAACACCGCCGACACGCTCAAGCTCACCAGACTGAAGTCCAGCCGCAAGCCACTCCGGCACTTTGAATACAACGCTCAAATCAATCATCGAAAGCGCCCTCAAATGCCGAGCTCATCTGAGCACACATCATTTTTTGCCTGAGCATCGCAATATGCAGGACGCAAGGTACGGTTACTCGGAATGCGGGCCCCGCCAAATCAATTGCAGTCCATACACCAGTGAGAATCCAGCCGATCGGCCCCATCAATACTGCTAGACCACGCCCCAGTACAACACTAGTCGCACCGCCGGCGACGAACGTGATGCCATAACCCAAAAGCTGTTTCGCCATGGCATTGGCAATGATTGCCGACAATTGGTAAGTGACCACACCTGCTGCCCTGGCACCTAACAAAGTCAGGAGAGATGTACCGGACAACAATGCTCCCAAATCGCCTTTACCGAGACCGGCCTCTTTGAGAATAGCCTCCATGTCTGCACGCTCTTGCCCTTCAGCTTTTTTCAGCGCGTCACGCAAAATCTTCTGAATAAGTGCTTCTTCGAGATGAACGAGGCTGAATGAGTCGATGTCTTTAACACCAAATTTGCTGGCTACATCCTTCACAACCTCATGGTATTCCGGCCCCTCGCTGCGGAAGAGGTTGACGAAACTATTGCCTCCGAACAAACGGATCTCATCGAGTATCAGACCGGGATAGCGTTGATGATTGGGGTTATGCGCTTTGTAGAGTTCTTTCCCAGACAAGCTTTCAGTAGTACTGGCTTTAAGAATGTATTCGACCAGAGGTTTCAGATCCTCATTCGAAGCTTTTGACATCACGTCTTTGGTTGAAATTGAAGTCATCGTGCAGCTCCTTTTAATCCTTTTATCCATTTCTATAAATTCAGTGATGAGCCTTAAGCTACGCGGGCACCAGCCTCGATCTTTTGAAGCGCCGCAAACAACTCATCCACCTGTTTTGAGTCGAACAAGTCATCTGGACCTTTAGGTGTGATATCGGTGAACGGCGATTTATAGAGCAGATTCGCATCCATCGCCCCATGTTCCGTGAGGTGCTGTATCACCAAATTGCTGAACTCGATCTGGCTGGCATTCAGTGCTCTTCCTGCCAAAAACCCCGATAGCGCATCAGTTGCCGCGTCGCGATCCAATCCAACCAAGGAGCGAATGAACAGACCCAAGCCTTTAGCTTGTTCACGCGCTCGACTGATCTCGCCTGCACCCGCCCCGCTCTCAACCAGCATCTGCTCAAGCGCTTCAAGATCCAGCGCAGTCAGCGGCTGATTCCGTCGCAGCTTCTGCAAGGACAAATGATCCTGATGCGCCCGCAGGAACGCACGGGCCTTGTCACGAAAACGCTCGAAACTTGCCGGGTTCACCATCGAAGGCATGATCACTTCGTCGATTTGGCCCAGCTCATCTTCAAAATCGGTATAGACGCGAACACCTCGTCCCTTTTCCAGCAATTTGATCAAGCTGCGTAGTTTGCGACGCGCCTGCTCCAGCATCGAAACCGTTACGTCTTCCCACCACTCCTGACTCGCCACGGCCTCGACCATCAGCAAATGCTCAGCAATCGCCGGGATGTTGCTTTGGCCCAACAGCGCCTCCGCCAGCTCCCGAACCTTTTCGCTCAAGTTGGCGAAGCCTGGCTCAGCATTGAGAACACATAGCTGCAGTCTGAGCAGCAAAAGGTCGAAACGCTTGGCTTCCTCATCCTCTTCCGCCAACTGGGTGGGTAGCCCGGACAGATGTTCAGCAAGCTCCTGCAATTGGGTGTCACCGAGATCTTTCCAGATACCGGCAGCGGAGAACCGCTCAACCCAGTAACGCTTTGGTCGAACCACAAAGTTATCCAGCGTCATGGCACTGACTCGTTCGTGTAAACCACGGGCAATGTCATCACGTAGTTCATCGTCGCTATAGATGATGGAGTAGGTGCCGCAAGACTCTCTGGCATCAACACTCTTTCGGCGTCGATCCAGCGCCGCCAACACCTGCAAACGCGCTTTGAACAAACGCTGCCCCAGCGGCTCGCTCAACGTGCCCTCAGTTGGCTCAGGGTTCTGATTGAAATATTCCAGGTTCTGGCAGAAATCAAAGATGAAGAAGTCCTCTTTGTCCTGGTCTGGCCCGAACAGGTCGTCGCACAATCGCGTACCACGTCCGACCATTTGCCAAAACTTGGCTTTCGAGCGAACGATCTTGAAGAACACAAGGTTGACCACTTCCGGCACATCGATGCCGGTGTCGAGCATGTCCACGGAAATGGCGATGTGCGGAGCCTTGTCCTTGATCGAGAAGTCATCGATCAACGTTTGTGCGTAATCGGTTTTGTATGTCACCACCCGAGCGAAAGCACCCTTCTTGTCCGGATAGCTCGCGTCGAACCGCTCGGCGATGAACTCAGCATGTGCGTTGTTCTTGGCGAAAATAATGGTCTTGCCCAACCGATCGCCGCCCGCCACTTTGTGGCCGCGCTCCATCAGTGTCTGCAGCACCTTGTCGACCGTGTCGGTGTTGAACAACCAGCGGTTGACCGCATCAGCGCTGACCTCGTCCGGAACGTCTTGCTCTTCGCCCCATTCGAGTTCGTCCCACTGGTCTTTCTCTTCTTCAGACAGTTCGTCGTAGCTGATCCCTTCGCGCTGGAATTTCAGCGGCACAGAAACCCCACGCGGTTTGACCAGATAACCCTCAGCGATCGCATCATCCAAAGTGTAGGCATCGGTCGGGACGCCACTTTCAAGGTTGAACAGGCTGTAAGTGTTTCGATCGATTTCGTCTTTAGGCGTCGCCGTCAGGCCAACCAGCAACGCATCGAAGTAGGAAAAGATCGCGCCGTATTTTTGATAAACCGAACGGTGCGCCTCATCGATGATGATCAGATCGAAATGGCCGACACCAAAGCGCCGCTGCCCTTCCTGCTTCTCATCGATCAGCCCCATCATCGTTGGGTAGGTCGAAACGTAGACGCGGCCCTCGGTGTTCTTCTCGGTCACCAGATTGACCGGCGCCGCGTTGGGCAAAAACTTCTTGAACGCGTTCGCAGCCTGATTGACCAAGGCCACGCGATCGGCCAGAAACAGAATGCGTTTGGCCCAATTACAGCGCATCAGCAAATCGCTCAAAGCGATGACTGTCCGGGTCTTGCCGGCCCCAGTCGCCATGACCACCAACGCTTTGCGCTGGTGATCCTGCTCGAAGGTTTCACCGATACGGCGAATGGCCCGTTGCTGGTAGTGCCGCTCGACAATGAGCGGGTCAATCGTCGCCTCGCCCAACTTCTTGCGGCTGCTACGACGTTGAATCAGCAGCGCCAATTCGGCCTTCTTGTGGAAGCCCTGAATGAGGCGCGGCGGGTAAAGCAAGTCGTCCCACAGCCAGTGTTCGTAGCCATTGGTGAAATAGATCAGCGGGCGCTGGCCGAACATCGCCTCCAGGCAATCGGCGTACAACTTGGCCTGCTGCTGCCCCTTGCGAGCGTCGTGCTGCGTACGCTTGGCTTCTATCAACGCCAGCGGTTTGCCGTCGTCGCCCCACAGCACGTAATCGACAAAACCTTGTTCTTTACTGTTCGGCATGCCCGCGACTTCAAACTCACGATCACGGGCGGCATTCAGTGGCCAGCCTGCCTCGTGCAGCAACTGATCGATAAACAGGTCACGGGTTTGTGCTTCGTTGTAATCGTGGTTGTCCGGCTGACTGGCGTTGGCGGCTTTGGCAGCGGCCACATCAGCACGTAGCTGGACCAGTTCTTGATCCAGCGCGGCGTTTTTCTTCTGTGCTTGCGCCAGCGCGGCGTCTCGTTGAGCGAGTTCGCGTTCAAGCTTTTGCAGTTGCGCCTGAGTTTGCGTGGCAGCGATTTGCGGCGGCTTGGGCAACAACGCCGAGTCGAACTTCAGCGCGCCATCCGGTTTGCCCGCCGCGCTGCGTGCGTAATGCCGCCCCAGCCAATAGGCCACATGAAACAGTTCGCTGAGCACCGCTTTGGCGTCTTGCTCGCGCACTTGGCGGGCGCTGTGCACAGCATCGTTGCCGCGCTTGCGGATGACTTCCATCTTGGCGTGGAGCATCGGCCCGGTCAGGGTCTTGAACGTTGGCTCAAACAGGAACGCTGACAAATCGCTTTTGTACGGCAGCTTCAGGCTGCGATCGGCCTGGAACAGCCACGCCACCAACAACTCCAGCGTGCGCCGGGCGTAGAAGCAGGACGTGCGCGGATCCGCCAGCACATTGGCTTCAGCCTTCAGCGCCTCGGCATGCAGCCCGGGCCATTCAGCGCGCAAGAAGGCAAAGTTACTCATATCAACGTCCTTGAAATATGGCGGCAACGTCCAGCCGATCGGTCAGGTAGGGAGTGAATCCGGTGAATAGGATACAAAGTGCCAGCATATCGCGCATCTCTATATTGCCTTCCACGCTACCGGGCTTACCGCCATGGCGGATGCCGGGATAGTCGCAGGTGAAACCATAGAGGCTTTTCAGCGCTTGGCGAACCTTGGCGTGAGGCCAATGCGGGAGTTGGTCGCAGATGCTCGACAGTGCGTATTCATTGACCTGCGGATTGTTGCGACCGAGGGCTTCCAGCAGATTGATGTGTTTCTGCAGGCAGGTTTTGATTCGCCCTTCACCGCCCCTGTCGTGCAGGTCGCGAAAGGCTTCGTCGAAATCCCTTTGCAGGGTATGCAGGTGCGGATGCTCGGCGTTGCTGTTGCGCAGGCCTTGAACCAGATTGGCGAACAGGCCGGGGACTGTCGGGTACAACCGACAGGGGCGCCGTAGTTCGTAGTTCAGGTTGTAGGTGTCGATGAAGTTGGCGAGGCGATTGAAATACGCATTGGCCAGTGCGTCGCCGGCCAGTTCGTCGAGTACTTCGTAGGCTGTTTGCAGGAAGCTCAGCAGGGATGATTCGTTGATCAGGTCATCGGCGCGGATCTGCCGGAAGGTTCGAACGCTTTGGGGCGGGTCGTCGATGATCTCGGTCAGCGCGGGTATGGATGGGGGCGTTTTTAAGGCCGGCATCAACGCCCGGTACAACTCGCAGAACAGATCGGCAGGCGCCGATCCGTGCCGCGCCAAGGGGCTCCAGAGCTCGCGCCAGGTTCGGGACCAGACAGGGAGCAGGGAGCCGCGCATGGGTTAGAGTTCGCCTCGGAAGGCGCGGTGTTGGAGTGAGAAAAACAGTAACTCCAACTCCCTCAAGTGCGCAGAAGCATTGACTTTAAGATTTTTAAGAGTAGTCAGGCGTTTAGTAAACTCGATCTGAAGTTCCATTGGCGGCAAAGGGAACGGCATGGCGGCAAACCGCGCAGCGCCTAAATGTGCAACGCTCGAAGTTTTTGAACTCAATCTTGAAAACTCACCAACACGATAGTAATACAGAAATAAAGCCAACGCATACTCAGGAACTGCCTTATCCCGGTCAACCTGAAAACGAATTAAGGTGTTTTGATAGCAAGCATTAGGGATCTCACTACGCCACATAGCTGGACGACCAACAAGTTCTGTACTCTGCCCTTCATTCAGTAAAATATCCCCATACTCCAAATGATATCGACGATAGTCATTATCATCAAAATCCATCGAAAGCACATCTACTAAATCAATCCTATCCTCGAACACATTCGCTACTCGAAGATAGGGCTTTGTAAACTTTCCTGTTTGGTACTTCGGAGCTCTCTGCCGACCAAGCTGAACTATTCCCGCTTCATCGACTCGCGCGACAGGCCAACGTCCGGAGGCATCATGAGGGTTTCCAAAATACTCAACAAAAACAGCCTCAATCAATCTATTTACATGTTCAATATAGACGCGCCGATTCTCCATAATCTCTTCCGCCTTTTCCATTACGGAGCCGGCAAAATTCTGGTAATCAAGCGGCGGCAATTGAATCTCTACGCGAGAAACAATAGCCTTTGAGACTTCTTTGAATGTAGCACCATTACCTAAGCTTTCAAGGTATGGCTTTCTACTACGAAGCCAAAAATAAAGAAATTTTGGATCTACGAGCTTCAAGTCAGGTATTAAACTTTTAAATCCCTGATTAGTAGCCATAGGCACGGAGTTAATAGCCACGTATCCAATTGGCGCCCTGGAGCTAAGCAGTACCGAGCCAGCAGGTAAAATTTCCGCAGCGCAGCTTTTAAGACCAAGTTCCGTTATTTTTCTTGGAGTGGACGACAAGTATATTGAGCGCAAACCGTTAAGATCCTTAGGCGTCGCCCACAACAAATCACCGCCCCAATAATTCCTTTCTGTTGTTAACGGGGTAGCACCTCCAACGATTCTGCAACACTCATCTAGTCGATAAGTTTTCCAGTTATTCATTGGAGCATCCCCCTTAACTCCGCCATTTCTCGCGAAATTTTTGCCTCCAATTCATCCAAGGCTAAAAAAATTTCTTGGGGTGTACGATGCTCCACCTCTTCTCGCACTAATACTTTATAGCGACTAAGGCTGAGGTCATAGCCAGCGGATACTATATCTTTCAATGGCACGCAAAAACTTTGTTCACTATAGTTCTGCTTACGCTCGGCCCCGCCCCGCTTTCGCCAGCGAGCCAAAACATCAGGTAAATTATTTTTACTATGCTCCGCTTCATTCAAGGAAACGGCAGGAACCACACCTAACTTGGATTCATCTAGTAATGGATTACGCTTATCATCCAGACTCATGCCATCCGATTGCAAATCGTAGAACCAAACGTGATCAGTCCCGCCCGAATTAGTTTTGGTAAAGAGAAGAATAGAAGTAGCAACACCCGCATAAGGCTTAAACACGCCACTTGGCAGTTTTATTACACCATCGAGCTTGTGCTCTTCAATAATCATACGACGCAGTTCTCTATGCGCCTTACTGGAACCGAACACTACTCCATCTGGGACAATCACGGCGGCCCTCCCACCCGGCTTAAGCAACCGCAGAATCAGCGCCAAAAATAGTAATTCAGTCTTTTTGGTTTTAACAATCCGCTGCAAATCTTTCGCTGTACTTTCATAATCCAAACTCCCCGCAAACGGAGGATTGGCCAGGATCAGACTATAGTGCTCAGCCTCACTTGTTGTACTTTCAGCTAAAGAATCTCGATACCGAATATCCGGATTCTCCACCCCGTGCAACATCATGTTCATGCTGCCAATCCGCAACATGGTGTTGTCGAAGTCAAAGCCATGGAACATGCCGTGATGGAAGTGCTCTCGCTGCGCAGCGTCAAGCAGCAGGCTCGGATTCTTCTCGCGCAGATATTCACCCGCCGCGACCAAAAAGCCGCAAGTACCGCTGGCCGGATCGCAGATCACATCGTTCGGCTGCGGCGCGGTGAGTTCAACCATCAACTGAATGATGTGTCGTGGCGTGCGGAACTGACCGTTCTGCCCGGCGCTGGCGATTTTGCCGAGCATGTATTCGTAGACGTCGCCCTTGGTGTCGCGATCATCCATCGGGATGTCGTCGAGCAAGTCCACCACTTTCGCCAGCAGCCCCGGCGTCGGAATGGTGAAGCGCGCATCGCGCATGTGATGGCTGTAGGTGGAGTCATCGCTGCCGATGGTTTTCAGGAACGGGAACACGTGATCGGCGATGACTTCAAACATGTCCGCCGGCGCCAGGTTCTTGAAGTGCGACCAGCGGTAATCGTTGTAATTGCAGCCCCGCGCGTCGAGGCCTTCCGGGAAGATACGGCGCTCCATCGGCTGTTTCAGACGATTGGACTTGTTCTCCTCCAGGGTGTGCAACTCATCCAGACGACGCAGGAACAGCAAATAGGTCAGCTGCTCCATGACCTCCATCGGGTTGGAGATACCACCCGACCAGAAGGCATTCCAGATTGCGTCGATTTTGCTTTTGAGTTCGCCGGTAATCACCGTGTGTTGCTCCATAGCTCACGCGCCCGTTCAGCAGGCGCTAAAAAGTGGGGGATGATAGCGCCTGGGCAAAGCTTGCGTATGCCAGACGGCGGAATTTATTGCGCAGGGATGTTCTGTAGGACAAAACCCTTTTCGGTCAGCCATTCAATGTGTGAGTGTGCTGAGACACAGCGACTTACGTATTCACGGCACCAGCGCTAACGCTCGAAGGCATCCTCAGCGAGCGCTAATTTATACTCGCCCGCCGGTCAGTTCAAAAACACCCATCAGCACAGGGATGCGCCCATGTCCGTTCCAACCTACGATCAATTCATCGAGCCGATCCTGCGGTTTCTCGCCACAAAACCCGACGGTGCAATTACTCGGGACGCCCACGAAGCGGCAGCCAAAATGCTGCAATTAACAGAAGCGCAGCGTGAGGATCTTATCGCGAGTGGTCAGGCTACCTACAAAAACCGTTCAGGTTGGGCGCACGATCGACTCAAACGTGCTGGTCTTTCGAGCAGTGGCAAACGTGGCTACGGGGCGCCGCGACTGAGTCTGAAGGGAATACATGAGCTGCAGGATTATTGATCGAGCAAGTTTCGGAAACGACCTACAGCCAACTTGCTTGCTTTAGTAATACAGTGATTAGCCAATCGAAGGAGGGTTGCACATGGCTAATCACGGATACATGTCGATTACTGGAAAAAAGCAAGGTTTGATCTCGTCGGGCTGCTCTAGTCCGGACTCTATCGGAAACAAATGTCAGCTTGGCCACTTTGATGAAATCATGGTACTGGCTTACTCCCATAACATGGTTGCCGGTAGCGATGGAACGGTAACAGGCGGTCGCGGGCAGCACATGCCCATTGTTATCACAAAAAACATTGATAAATCTTCGCCACTCATTGCCAGCGCATTGCATGACGGTGAGGAAGTCGAATGCGTCGTTGATCTTTATCGAACGTCTCCGATGGGGAGCCAGGAAAAATACTTTACAGTACGACTGTTCGGGCACGGATTGCACACATGAACATTCAAGTTCCCCATGCCATCCATATGTCAGACGGTCAACCCCAAGAAATTGTCGCTATCCGTTATCGCGATATTACCTGGACGCATGTTCAGGCTGGCACCAGTGCACACAGTACGTGGAACAACGAAGTATGAGTGACCAACCGTGCGATATACACGACGTTACGAAAGCAGCCTCGGACCTGATGTCCTTAGGCTGTACGGCGAGCGGTACGTACCTGTCTGATAGCGTGGCCCAGGTGCAATTCAGCTCATTTATTGCTAACTACGTAAATAAAATAATCCGGGATGTTAACGAGGGCGTAATTACTGCGTGGGATGGGGTACAGGAGCTGAGAGCAGAATATGACGAGCTAATACAGGCGACATGGTTTTATGCAAAAAACGGGATCGGAGTGGCGGCAGGTGTTATGCAGGTTGAGGTGGGTGTGGCTATTTCGGCCTCTTCTGGCGGTCTAGCCGTGATACCTGGCGCGCTTCTAGCGGGGCATGGTGTAAACAATATATATGAAGGCATAGGGAACATACACAATGGGCCTGAGGGCGAAAGTATAACAGGGCCAACTAGGGCCGCCTACCAAG
Organism: Pseudomonas sp. SDT291_1_S447; assembly: GCF_054070155.1. Lineage (NCBI taxonomy): Bacteria > Pseudomonadati > Pseudomonadota > Gammaproteobacteria > Pseudomonadales > Pseudomonadaceae > Pseudomonas > Pseudomonas sp. SDT291_1_S447. The sequence goes on along the minus strand of NZ_JBSVXS010000010.1, from coordinate 45,382 downwards.
CAATTTTTAGAGGGGAGCATAGAGGCAATATGGCCTACTACACTACAGACTTTCTTTTATCCGGTTTCGGCTTGTTGCGCTCAGTGAAAAAATCCGAGGCCACACAGCTATTTGTGCACGACTCAATTAACTATGAAAAAGCATACAGACAAACGAGTAGCCTGGCGATGTTTTTTGAAGGGCTTATTGACTCACTAACAATTGACTCACTACATTCGGAATACTTAAAAAAGACTCAAGATAACAACCAGAACTAGCTCTATATTATATTCCGAAGACTTTTACCATATACGTAAAACCCAACACAAGCCACAACAATGTACGCAGCAATATACAATACATTTAGATGACTGACTGCAATTTGCATTATTTCAGTCACAAACCAAACTGCGATTCCCGCGACAGGAATTGAGCACCCAAGAACCAAAAAAATCAGAGCCAAATAGTAGCGAAGGCTTTCAAATTTCATAAGTTAACTTCCTTTTAAAATGTTCTATATAACTGGTTAGGTTCTGTGAGTGCCAGATGCCGTGTCGCTACGTACCACTTTTCCGGATTCTGACTGTGCCACAGCTTTCAGTTCACCGTAAACCCGGATCCGCTCTGACGTTTCTAAACGACACCCGATATCGCCCTCAGAGCATGCATAGAACAAGACGTCGCCTCCAGAGGCTTGACTTTACCTGCCCATGCGCGCCCCAAATGGTATTTCCAATGATTAGATTCACCCAAGGCAACCTGTTGGAAGCCAAGACCGAAGCCCTCGTCAACACGGTGAATACCGTGGGTGTGATGGGTAAAGGCATCGCATTGATGTTCAAAGAACGCTTTGCGCAGAATTACCGACTGTATGCGGCAGCGTGCAAGGCCGGTGAAGTAGAAACCGGCAAGATGCACGTGACGGCCACGAATGAACTCGATGGCCCACGCTGGATCGTGAACTTCCCTACCAAACGCCACTGGCGCTCTCCCTCGCAAATGGCCTGGATAACCGAAGGTCTGCATGACTTGCGTCGTTTCTTGATAGAAAACGACGTGAAGTCCGTCGCCGTCCCACCGCTAGGTGCTGGTAATGGTGGACTGAAGTGGCCCGAGGTTCGCGAGCAAATAGTTGAGGTACTGAGTGATCTGGATGTGGATGTATTAGTGTTCGAACCCTCCAATCAGTATCTGAACGTCGCTAAACGCAACGGAGTTGAGCAACTCACTCCGGCACGGGCGCTGATTGCAGAGCTGGTACGACGTTATTGGGTTCTGGGCATGGAATGCAGCCTGATCGAGATTCAAAAACTGGCGTGGTTTCTTGAGCGTGCAATCGAGAAACTTCCGGGGACTGAGAACCCGCTGAATCTCAAATTCGTCGCTCATAAATTCGGACCCTATGCCAATCGATTGGAGCATCTGCTCAACAATCTGGATGGGAGCTATTTGCATTGCGCCAAGCGCATCAGTGATGCGGAGAACACTGATGTGATTTGGTTTGATCAAGATCGCAGAGCCTTTTTGCAGACCTACCTCAAGACTGAAGCCAAGGAATACTCCCAGGCTTTGGAGCGCACGGCCGAATTGATCGATGGTTTTGAATCTCCTTTTGGCATGGAGCTGCTAGCGACGGTCGACTGGTTGCTGATTCATGATGGTGTTGCGCCAACCGTTCCGGCTTTACGCGAAGCACTGAGGAAATGGGATGGTGGCTCCAGCGCTGCAGCGCGGAAAAACAAGCTGTTCGACGATCAAGCTCTGACTATCGCGATCGAACGCCTGACTTCCAGCAGCTTCAGTCCAAACATGGCGGCCTGACCATGGAGCGAAACAGGGCAATTGCAGCAGGACAATTGCTCTGCTGCCTATCGCAATGGCATAGGCAATCCTCAGGTCCACACGCAAACACTTGCCAGCCTCATCCCCCACAGTGCTAAATCCCGCCTTAACCACCCCCTCTGTTTTTACCCGCATTCCCGCCACCGGCCGGATTCCGGTATTGAGCCTCACGGAAATCCATGGAATGGCCCTGCATATCCCGACCCTGTTGGTCGTTTCGGTCTTCGTCTTCTTTTTGATGGGGCTTTTGACGCTGCACGCCTGGTATCGCGAAACCCGTGAGCCGCCGCTGGCGTACCTCGGCAGCATGATGCTGCTGGGCGCCTTGGGCGTGGTATTGGTCAGTTGGCGTGATCGAGGGGTCGACTTCATTCCGATTGTGTTCGGCAATGTTGTTCTATTGCTCAGTGCAGCGATGAACTGGACGGCCATGCGCACGCTGGTCGGGCGCAGACCGTCAGTGTCCGGCATTCTGGCAGGCGCGTTCGCTTGGCTGACCTTGTGCCTGATTCCCGCCTTCTACGAGTCGATGCCAAATCGGGTTCTGATCTACTCCTTGCTGGCATTCGGTTACGGCGTGATGACAACGCTGGAGCTCTGGCGCAGCCGCCACACTCTGGACGTCGCGTTTATGCCGGCGCTGGTGCTGACCGTTCTGCACACTGTGTTCTACGCCGTTCGCAGTGCGACCGATGAAGGGCTGCCGGTGACAAAGGCGCTGCTGGGCACTGGCGAGGGTGTGCCGTTTTTCTCGTTCATGCTGTTCGAGTCGATGCTGTATGTCATCGGCATTGCCTACATCACCCTGGCGATGGTCAAGGAACGTGCAGAGCTCAAGCTCAAAGCGGCGGCGTTCAGCGATCCGCTGACGGGCATTGGCAATCGTCGCGCGTTCATGATGAACGCCGGCCAGTTGCTTACTGAAAGCCAGCAACACGCAGAACCGGCGGCGTTGCTGCTTTGCGACCTGGATAACTTCAAGCGTCTGAATGATACCTATGGCCATCCCGTTGGGGATCAGGCGTTGATCGCGTTCGGCCGGATCGTGGCCGAGAGCCTGCGTAAGGAAGATGTTTGCGGGCGGATTGGCGGTGAGGAGTTTGCCTGCCTGTTCAACGATTGCGATGAGCAGACTGCACTGGAAATTGCCGAACGGATCCGCCGTTCGTTCTCGCAATTGTCGATTCTTGAGCCGGGGCTGCTCAGCGTCAGCATCGGAGTTGTGACTACCCGTGAATCCGGCTACGACTTGTCACGCCTGCTATCGGAAGCGGATCAGGCGCTGTACGGCGCCAAAGACAAGGGGCGTAATCGTGTACAGACTTTGCGTTCGCTGTACTTGAGCCTTGCCGATAATTAATGCCCAACAAACGGCCATTTCAATAAGCCATTAGCACATCCGCCCTAATTGCCCCAGCCGGCACCCGCCACTAAATTTCCATTCTGTTTTTGTGCATTACAAAAGCGCCAAGGAATGGAGCAACACCATGTCATCATTTTTCAGATTGAGTAAATCCCTCGCTCTACTGACTGCACTCTTGACTGCCACCTCAGCGTCAGCGGAAGAGCCGAACCCCGTCGGCGACTGGTGGATCATTTACGGCAACGGCGTTCCGCACAAGAACATCATGTATGTCGCCGACAGCACATCAGTTGTGCCGTCGACGCGTACCAAGGGTGCGCAAATGCTGGCGGTGACGCTGGTGTATGAAGAGCCGGGCAAGCCAATGATCGATGCCTACAACCTGGAAGTTCAGTGCAAGACCAACAAGGTGCGGTTTGTTAATGGCCAGTCGGTGGATCGAATTGCCTACATGCTGCGGCACCTGAAAGTAAACGAGCAATGGCAACAGCCGAAAGAATTCTGGGTCCAGCGCGCTTTGGCTTTCATTTGCACTCCAGAGAAAAAAGACATGATTGCATTGGGCAAGATGGAGCACTTGCAGATGATTCAGGGCATGCAGCAGATGTTCTTCAAACTTGCACCGATTCAAGAGAAAGGCCAGATGATGGACAACCTCGACGCGATACTGGGCAACAAGTAACAGCCTGATTTCTGGGCGCTGCAGCGCGCTATTTCGTCTCGCACATGACACCGGGAGTCATGATGAATCAATGGACTAAAACGTTACTGACGTTGCTGATAACAGCCACAGTCTCAATGATTAATGGCTGCCACCTGATTGCACAGTCGCGCTGGGAAGGACGGGATGTTCAGGAAGCACTCGATCTGTTCGGTAAACCTGACTCAATGAAAAAACAGACCGGTGCCAACGGCGAAAATCTGGCCGTCCTGACCTGGTTCAAATCCTCCAGCTGGACCACCACCGAAGCGGCCGGCACTTCAATGAATCACACCGGCAACGGCATGGTGTACACCGAGTACTACGAGACGGTCGGGCATAGCTCTGACTGCAAACTGGAAGCGACCGTCAATAAAGCCAAAAAGATCGTACTGTTCAGGATCGAGGACGGAAAAATCATTCATGGCAAATGCATCAACGTTCCGTTCGTACCCGGTTACATTCCGCCCGGTTTCTAGTGCTATCCCTGAGCGAGTACCTGCTCAGGGATAACTGAATGACTTCACCAGCGTCAGCTCTCCCACCGCGCGCATCGGGATCAGAAAAGTCTCCATCTTCTCGCTCGGCGTGCCTTCTTCAGTAATCACCGTCACCTGCGCCGTGGTCAGCGCCTGCACCGCCTCATCGCCGCCCTCGTCGTCCCCGCGATAGCCACCGCCGTAATAATTCACATACACCAGATACTGGCCCTTGATCGGCGCCGGCATGGCGAAGATTTCCGGGCCGTAGCCGGTGGTGACGTCGACGTCGAGCGCGGCGCCGTTGGCGGCGCTGCGGTTGCCGTACCAGATGTGCGCGCCGTCGGGGGTGACGAGGTGCAGGTCGAGGTCGGTGCCGTCGCTGTCCCACGCCAGCAGTACGCGCAGTTTGGCCGGGGTGGCGCCGCCGCTGGTGTTGAGGAATTGCGTGCGATGGCGTTGTTGACCGTCGGGGCTGCGCACTTCGACGCTGTTGCTGCCGTTGGGGAAGGAGAACGGGCGGTCGAAGCGGCCGCTGTCGTCGATTTTCAGCGGCATGCTCACGCCATTGACGATCAAGCGACCGGGTTCGTTACCTTTCTGCGCAGCTTTGATTTCGCCGCTGATGCGTGCGGTGTTGGCCTGGCCAATCGGGGTGTTGACCGAGGAGGCCGGGTAGTTGACGGTCTGGCGGAAGCTTTCGCCCTCGCCTTCAGGTGCGCCGCTGCGCCAGCCGCCGACTGGGGTGTCGAGTTTGACGCCGTCGGCAGCGATGGCCGGCGAGAGCGCAGTCAAGGTGCAGAGCAGCAGCAAGACCTGTGGATAACGGAGTGTCATGGTCTATTCCAGCAAAAGATGACGGGCGAGCCCTTCGATGTAGGTTTCATCCTGGCCGTTGGGGTGTGCTTCGAAGGCCAGGTGCAGATATTCGTGGGTCAGGTCGAGGCGATCCTGCAGAGTCAGCACGCCACGCACGTAAATACGTTGGCGTTCGCGATCGACGAAGGGCCTGCCGAAAGCCAGTTTGCACACGGCGAATGTGCTGACTTCGTTGTAGCCGGTTTCGCTTTCCAGCTTCGGACGCCAGCCGCGTCGCTGTTTTTGCAGCCAGTCTTGGGCTGCGGGCAATGCTTCGCAGGAGGCGACTGGATTGTCCCAGCGACTGAGGCTGGCGCGCGGGTAGGCGTGCAGCAAAATCGCGTCGTAGCGTTGACCGGCATTGGCTTGCTCGACGGCTTGTTGCCAGGCGAGTTTGTCCGGGCCGGGTTGATCGGAGTGATAGGTGACGGTGCTGCCGGCCAGTACCAGGTCTGCCGTCCAGGCGGCGATCTTGCGGGATTCGGCCGTGGCTGGACGCGGGGCGACACGCTGGCGATTGCTGCTGTCATCGATGCTCAGGCAATCGCCGTTGCGCGTGGCGTTTTGCAGCAGATAGGTGCGGATTGCCACGGCGAGGGCTTTGGCGGCTTCGGCAGGTTCCGGTTTGGCTTCGCGCTCCAGTACGCGGGCGACGTATTCTTCGCGATCAAGCCTTGCGACGATTTTGTCGTTGAGCAGAAACAGTTCGCCGTCGCTGTGGATATCCAGCGCGTTGCCATTGGCGAATTCGACGCGGTAGTCGCCTTGCAGCGGACCGGAAGTCGCCGGGCGCTCGCCAGCCAAAACCCGCGTGACCGGGTAGCGCGAGAACAGCCCGACTTCGACACAACGCCCCGCCTCGGCCGGCCATGTCGCGGGCAACATCGTCGCCAATGCCTGCCCGTAATGGCGCAAGACTATCTGACTGGTGCCACGCCCACCCGCCCAGACCGGCGAGCCGTCCGCCGTCCAACCGGCGAAACCACCCTGGCGCGACTGCGGATCCTGATCGCCGAGCCAGCTCCAGGTTTTCACCCGCAGGCGGCCGCCGAGTTCGCCGACGACATTACCGTCAGCCGCGTTCAGGACCACGTCGAGTAATACGCGGCGCATCTGATCCTGCGCCGGCAGCACCGACAACACCTTCAGCAAGTCAGCCACGGAAACCCGAGTAGCCGGTTGCACCGACGGTAAGTCGAGCAACCACGAAGGTGCCTGCCGTGCCTGCCAATACGTGCGCCAATCGGCAGAAGCGATGCCCAACCGCGCCGGCTCAAAATACAACCCGCAGGATTTCACCAACGCCTGATCACGCTCGATCCTGCCGCCCGCCGAGCAGCAATAAACCTCTTCCTTCGACTGTCCGCGACATTCATACGCCGGCTCCCGAGCACCTGTATCGACCAGCCACGCGTAGACAAACAACTTCCACAGACTGCCCAGCGGCGTATCCAGCGATGACGGCAACGGTTCACGCTTGATCAGTTGCGTCTGACTCAACGACAACAACTCGCCCTTATAGGCCACGCGCAACGGCTCATCCTGCGCCGTCGCCAGCGCAGGCATCACACACATCAGTAGCCACAGCAGCGGCCGGCTCATGTCAGTTGACCGTGACCTGACCGAGGGCGGCTTTCGCTTCCTGGGCCTGATGCTGCGGCGCGTAGACCTGCTTGAAACGCACCGGCGGCAGGTTGAACTGGCCTTTTTGCGAGAAGCGCACCAGATGGCGCAGGCGCAGTTCGCCGCTCAGCGCATCGACCGGCACCGCGTAAGCCAGCTGCCCCGGTTCGAAGCGTGCCTTCTCCAGCGCGGTCGGCTCCGTGCCGTCCTTGCCCTGCAACTTGATGCCCCACGTCGTGCGCTCAACATCGGCGCCCGGTGGCAGCGGCACTTCGAGCATGCCGTAGCGCAGTGGTTTCGCAGCTTTGCTGGTGAGGATCACTTCGTCCAGGTACAGGCTGTCGCTGGACAGCGGTTTGCTGCCGACCGGCTCCAGTTTGAAGGTGAACGCCTCATCGCCCGGCACCAGTCGCGACAGGCGACGGGTGATGGTCACGGCCATTGGATCGACTGGCGGTTGCTGGGTCTGGAAGCTCAACGCCGCGCGCAGCGGACGCTCTTGCGTGCCCGACACGGTCAGCACGCTCGGCACTGGCGCCGCGCCTTGCCAGGTCCAGTACATTTCGCCGCTGGCGCCGTAGTTTTTCTTCCAGCCTTCACCCGGCGTCAATGCGATGGTCGGCGAAGCCTGGGTGATGCTGCGTTGCAACCAGGTCAGTGCCAGCGCACGCTCGAGGGTCGATTGTTGCGGCAGCAGACGTTGCAGCAGCGCTTGCGCACGCGCCTGATCGAACGGTTGCAGTGACAGGTTCAACGCTTCGGAAAATGGCTGCGAGCTGACCGAAAGACGCTGTTGCGCAGCAGCCAACTGACGATTGAACGCGTCCGGCAAGGCGACTTTCGACTGCGTGGCCAAAGAGGCGGTCAACACCCGTGCCGCTGCCAGACCGAGCGCCGAATCCGGATCACTCATCACCAGACTGTCTTCGCCATCGTCGAGCATGGTTTCAGCATGACCTTCACCCGCCTTGCCCAGATCGTCCATCAAGCCGCTAAGCAGCGTGTTCACCGGCAGATGCATCTGCTTGGCGAACGACAGAATCAGCGCCCGTTGCAGCAACGGCGTGTTCCGGGCTTGCTTGGCGTACACCTCCAACACTCGCTGCCAGTGCTCCGGCGGCAGGGTCAGCTCCAGCACTTGGCTGGCGTTCCAGTCGGCGTAATAGGCGTAGGCAGTAAGGAACGCATCCGGCTCACCGTCGTAACCCCACCAGGTGAAACTCGCCGATGGCCCGGCCATTTGCACCAGACGCAGACGGCTGTTCTGCATGATCAGGCGCAAGCGATCGCGGATCTGCGGATTCGATGCCAGCGACGGATAAGCAATACTCAACGGCAGCAAACGACTGGCCGTCTGCTCGACGCCGCCGTACGGATAACTCAGCAGATCGTCGAGTGCCGAGCGGAACAACGCTTGCGGACTGTCATCCAGACGCAGGCGAATATCCGTGGCGTCGGCCGGCAGACTCAGCGCAGTGTCGCCACTGGCGACATCAAGGCTTTGCGTCTGCGTCACTTGCCAGCCATCACCGGTCGCACTCAGGCGCACGGCGAGAGAGTCGGCGGTCTTGCCGTCCTGCACCAGCTCCGCCGTCCACTCGCCAGAAGCCAATGTGAACGCCGGCAGCGGCAGGTAGTTGATGCCGTTGTTCAGGGTCACCGGCAGGCGTTGTTCGATGCCAGCGTAGTGAGTGACCAGTTCAGCCTTGACCGGTTTCTCGGCCTGACTGAACGCGAACACACCGAGTTGCGGCTGATCGCCCTTGCGGAATTTGCTCGGGCCGCCCCACTTCAGGTACAGCGGTTTTTCCGAACGCACGAACTGCTTTTTCTGGCCGACCTGACCGTCATCGGCGATCGCTCGGGCGGTAATGCGCCAGCGGGTCAGCGAGTCCGGCATCTTGAAAGTGAAGCGGGTTTTACCGTCGGCACCGGTCAACAACTCCGGCTGCCACGCAGCGGTATCGACGTCTTCACGACGCGGACGCTCCAGCACTTTCACCCCGCGCTCGCTGCGGTTGGCTTTGCCCGGCGCGCCCGGGCTGCCCGGCAGCGCGACGTCGTAACTGATGAACGACAGGCTCGCACTGGTGCGCACGTTGTTACGGCGCGGGTGATAGAAGAACTGGTCGATGGTCGGCGCAACTTCCGGTTGCAACGCGTAGACCATTTCGTCGACGACGCTAACGGTCAGATGCGCCGGCACCGCTTTGCCGGCGAACTGCGTAGTCAGGTCAACCGTGACCGTGTCGCCCGGCAGATACACCGCTTTGTCAGTGCTGATCGCCACGTCGATTTGCGGCGCGATCACTTTGATCCCGGCGTTCTGAAAGCTGTACTGACCGCCCTTGGTGTAGAGCACGGAGAAGGTCAGGTTCGGCGCGAAGTTGTCCTTCACCGGGATGCGTGCGCGGTATTGGGTGTCGCTGAGTTTCTCCAGTTTCAGCCAGTCGCCGCCCTTGGCCAGCAGCGCGGTGGCTTCGACCTTGTCGCGCTCCAGAGAAAGCAGAGCATCGCTGACCGGTTCCGGGAACGTGATCAGCGCCAGCGCTTCATCGCCAGCCTTGTACTCAGGCTTGTCGAGGACAATTTCCACGGTGCCCGGCACTGCCTTGACGCCATCGCCGGTGACCGAATGCCCGGTGGCACCGAGGACGCGGCCGTGTTGATCATTCAAGGTCAGGTTGTAGGTGCCCGGACGTTCGAAAGCGAGACTGAAGCCCTTGTCCGTCGCCGCGAGTTTGCCTTCACCGGTGCTCTGGTCTTCCAGCCGCACCCAGCCATACGTGCTCGGCGTTACCGCTTTGCTTTGTTCGCTGCCGCCCTCGTTGGCGTAGCTGAACGCAACCTTGTCGCCGACCGCGCTGAAGCGTTGCGGTGCGCTCAGACGGAAGCTTGCCGCGCCACGGTCGATAAGGATTTCCTTGGTGGTCTTGACCCGATACGCCGCGCCATCGCTGGCAAACACGGTGAGCATGTAGCGACTCGGCTTGTCGGCGGCCGGCAGGTCGAGGGTCGCGCTGCCCTTGCTGTCGGTGGTCAGTTCGGTGCTGGTCAGCTCCACCGGGAATTGCCCGAGGTATTGCAGCTCGTTGTCGACCATCGACAGTTGCTGGGCGCGCAGGCTCAGGGTCAACTTAGCGTTGGCCACCGGTTTGCCGTCCGGGTACAGCAGCACCAGGCTGCCCTTCACCGGTTCGCCAGTGCGGTAATCCTGTTTGGCCAGGTTCAGAGAAATCTCGAAGTGCGGCTTGATGTACTCGGCGACACGGAAGGCGCTGCTGTAAGCCTGATCCTTATAGTTGAACCGAATCTCGTAACCGCCCGCGACGGCGTTGTCCGGCAACTGGAAGCGGCCCTGAGTGCCGGCCTTCGAATCAAGCTTCAGGTCGAGATGCTGCAACTCGGTACCGGCGGCATCGAGCACGCTGACCGTGACATCCGCCGCCCCCGGCAACACCGAATCCCGCGCGTTCTTGAACTCGCGACCGACGATTTTCAGCGACACCCAATCACCCGGGCGATACAGCGGCCGGTCTGTGAAGGCATAGAGTTTGGTGTCGTAGATTTCGCTGTCGTAATAGAAATTTTCCGAGACGAATACACCGCCCTCTTCGTCCTCGCCGATGACGAACGAACGCTCAGGGCTAACGTGTTTCAGGCGCAGCAAGCCATCGGCATCAGTCGCGCCACTGCTCATCACGCCGAGGCCGTCGGTCCACAGCACATTGACCTTCGGTACCGAACTGCCTTCGTGTTTGCGCGCGGCCCAGACCAGCAATTCGTCGCCGGCAATCTTGCTCACTGCGACGGTGTTGGAAACGAAAACCATGGTGGTCGCGCGGTATTTACCGATCAGCGCTTCGACCAGATACAGACCCGGTTTCAGATTGCCCAGCGGGATATAAACGTTGCCCGGCGCGACGCTGACAAAATCACTGGAAGACCCGGCCAGATTGACCCCGGCCGGCGGCTGAATCGGCTTGGCCTGCCACAACGGATAACGGAACTGGCTGACCACCGGCAGACCCGGGATCAGCGCGAATTGCGGCTGAGCGTCGTACGGAGTAGGCGCGGCGATGGCGTTGCCCATCTTCAGTTCCGGCACTTCCTCGGTGACCTGTTTGCGCGACTCATAGGAGAACGCGCGCTGCATCACCCGACGGGATTTGCGGTACCAGTTGTCCCACAGGTACGCGAGGGTGTTGGACAGGCCTTCGCCCTTGAACTGGCCGTCGCTGACCACGCGGTGCAGGTTCTTCTGGCGCTTGAGGAAATCCAGCGGTTTGTCGATGCGGTAAACGCGAATGTCGGCGCCGCCGTACGGTTCCATGCGGAAACGACGATAGTCACGGCCCGGCGCTTCGAGGCGCACCATCGCCTGCTCGTCCGCCGCAAAACTGCTGTCGGCGAGCAGGAAGAAGCTTTCACCGGACACCGGCGTGTAGCCGCTCGGCTCGACCGAATCTTCGGCGCTGACGGTAGCCACTGGCAGCAACAGCGCCAGCAGCAAAGGAATTCGGGAGCAGAGTCGCAACATGCGGGCACCGGTCATTGGGAGAGAAAGTTCAGTCGATAGACGCCGATGAAGTTGGGGTTGGCTGCGTCGGGTATCCATCGGGTGTCCTTCCATGTCATGAGTTGCTGCAGGCTTGCCGAACGCATGCCGTTGTCAGTCGGGGTGGTGGTGCCGGTGTGATAGGCGATGTAGCGGCCCATCCAGATCATCAGGTGCTGGTCGTCGCCCTGATCGAAAAACATCAAGTCACCGGGCCGCGCCTGCGACACGTCGCGGCTGACCAGATGGCTGTTGAACTGAATCAGTTTGATCGCGTTGACGTACGGCCCGACCTTGCCACCGCCCTGCTGCCATTGCTGGGCGAGCTTGCGCTGCTCGTCGCTGAGCGACAGTTCCGGCGGCAGATAACGATTGGACAGGCCATTGCTGCGCAGCCATCTGTCATCGTGGACTTTCAGCGCTTCGTTGGCAGCGAAGCGCACCAGCCCGGCACAGTCCTGCTGATACCAGCGCGGGCTCGGGCCTTGGCTGAGTTGCTCTTGGGCAATGCGCACGAACCACGCGCGAAACACCTGGGACTGCGCCGGATCCAGCGCCGGTGCTTCAACGGCTCGGGCACCCGCACTCAATAGCAGCGCAAGCAGGCCGAGGCTACGGATCAGTGTCGTCACAGCGCTTTCCATTCCAGCGGCAACCACTGCCAGTGGCCATCCGGCTCGCTGCCTTCAGGCAAAGTCAGGGCATATTTGCCGTAGCCGCCGAGGGTGCGCAGTTTCGGGATCAGATAGGTTTGCGCGGCGTTGTAGAACACCGGTTCCATGTCCTGTGGCAGGCTGTCGAGGGTTTCCTGTTGCATCAGTTGCGCCATCGAGTCCGGGCCGAAGTAGATCGGCATCAGCACGTCTTTGGGCAGCACGTCAGCCATCGGCGGGAAGCGTTTGTCGAGGGTGCCGAGGGCCTTGTCGACCAGTTTGTCGTCGAGGGAAAACAGCAGTGTCGAGCCGTGACGGGCGAGGCTGACTTTCATGAACGCCTTGCCGGAAATTGCATCCGGGTTTTCGGCAGTCTTCGCCGCATACGGGCCGAAGTTGGAGCTGACCTGACGCTGCCAGACGTGGTTCTGGCCTTCTTGTTTCTCGACCACGGGGAAGACGCTTTCTTCGACGTTGGCTTCGAATGCGCCGACCATCGAACCGAACAGTTTTCCGAGGTCGCCATCGAGTTTACTGCTGTCTTCATCTTTCAGACTGGCCACCAGCAACGGCGTGTACAACCGCGAATCGGCGTACCAGCACAGGCCCGCCGCGCCGGCCACGTGTTCGGTGAGGGTTTGCGCCACGGCTTCTTCGGCGCCGAGTTTTACCAGCAGTGGTTTTTGCGGTTCGGCGGCGACCGGCAAGGTTACGCAGGCACTGGCGCCGAGTGGCATGGCTTGCCAGACTGGTTTGAAATCGAAGTCGGGCTGGTTGTCCAGTTCGTCCATGGCCAGGTAGCTGTGCCAGCCCTTGTCGTCCATGTCGAAGCGCAGCCCGGCGAAGTTCGGGATAAAGCGCTGATAACCCATGGCCAGAACGCTGGAGTTGACCGACAGGCGCTGCTTGGTTTCCGGGGTTTTCGCCGGCAGACCGAACGCTTCGGGGAACAGTTTTTCGCCATTGAGCAGCGCCGCCAGCGCTTGTGGCGAAACGTGGCCCGACTCTTCGGAGACGCCACTTTCCGGGTCGTAATACTTGGCCGGGTTGGACAGCACCACCAGTTTGTCGCCGTGGGAGGCGAACAACAGGGCTTTGCTGGCGTTATAGGTCAGTTGGTACAGCGGCACGCTGTCGCCGCCGACCTTGAGTTCGCCCATCTGACTGAGCTGCGTGTCATCCAGCGCTACTTTCGCCAGCGGCTCAAGCAGTTTCGCCAGCCCACCACGATCCATCACCAACAGAAAATCCTTCAAGCGACCATCCGCACCACGCCACAGCGCAACATCGGCCGGTTGATCGAAAAGCTGCTCGATCAGGCTGTCCTGCAGCTTCAGATCATGCTCGTAGATGATCCGGCGCAGGCTACCGATCAGTCCGAGGCGATCCGCATGGGTCTCGTAATAGAAGACGAAATCTTCGGTCAGCGTGGCCTTGAGGAACGGCACCGTCAGCAAGTCCTTGGGCAACTGGCTCAGCGAGCGGGTTTCCAGCAACGCATCCGGGCGGCTGAGGCCAAGCTTGTCACTGGCCAATTCCGCCGGCGGCGCCTTGGGTTTGAGCAGCAGCCAGCCAAAACCACCCGCCACACCGGCCACCAGGCACAGCCCGGCCAGCAGCAAAGGCCAGCGCCGCGAAGGTTTGGCCGCTGGCGTGTCGGCAGCCGGAGTAACAGTGTTATCGCTCATCTTCACAAACCCAGTTTCATCCGTGACGGGATGCTTAATAGTTGAAAGTCTTGACCAGCAGCAGATCACCGATCGCCCGCAGGGGCACGATGAACGTTTCGCGTTTTTCGTCGACAGTGTTTTCGTTGAGCACCAGCGTGATTTGCGAGGTGATCACCTCGTTCTGGTTGCTGGTCTCCTCGAAGTTATAGCCGCCGTTGCCGAAGTTGCCCCAATAGTTGACGTAAACCAGATAGGTGCCGTGCAGCGGCGCGGTCATGGTGAACATTTCCGGGCCGGGGCCATCGACGCCATCCGGGTCGAGACCGCCGCCATTGTTCAGCGCTGGCCGAGCCCAGAACGCATGCTGACCGTCGGGCGTGACAATGTGCAGATCGAGCTCGGCTTTCGGATCGTCCCATCCCAAGACAAGACGAATCCGCGCCGGCGTGCGCAAATTGTTTGCTTCATAAAATTGCACGCGCTTGAGCGACTGGCCTTCGGCGCTGATCACTTCGACGCTGTTGGAGCCAGCGCCGAACGCGTACGGCCGGGCGAAACGGCCTTGGTCGTCGGTGTACAGATTCAGTGGATTGCCATTCACGGCGAGACTGTGCGGTGGGCGCATATGCCCGATGGCCTTGAGCTGGCCCTGGATCATCGTGCGATTGCGCTGGATGCCGCGATCGATCGGCGGCGTCGGGTAGGCGACTTGCGGGTTTTCCGTGCGATCGAGTAAGCCGTGATAGCGCCAGCCTCCGACCGGCTCCGACAACTCGGCCGTAGGCGCCGCCAGCAGCGCGGGCGCGCAGGCCAGGCCGATCAGCAGCCAAAGAAATGAACGCATGTAATGCCTCCTGCCATGCCTGAACGAAACCTTGCACCCGATCCTCGGTACTTCACAGCGGTGAAAACTGCGTTTCGTCTGAAAGACCCGTGACTATGGGGTCGTAGAAGGCGCGAAGATTAGCCATTTGGCGGTTTTTTAACAATCGGATACATGTGCTTTTGCTGTAGGAAACTTGCACAGTCGACAGGCGTGAGCCGAATAGGGAAATTATTCGGCTCACAAAATGAGCCGAATAAGTCTCACCCCTCCTTAATCACTACAAATCCTGTCGCGACGGAGCTTGCTACCTCGCCAGGATTAAGGGTCAGCCGCGGCCTGCTCATTTGCCCATAACCCCCCTATCTGCTAGTGTCGCGCCGGTTTAACGTCAACCGGAAATCGCCGCCATGGCCCGCAAAAAAGCTGCACTGGATTTCGAACAGTCCCTCGCCGACCTGCAAACATTGGTCGAGCGTCTGGAGAACGGTGAATTGTCGCTGGAAGACTCGCTGACCGCTTTCGAGCAGGGCATCGGTCTGACCCGTGACTGCCAGGCAGCGCTGGCGCAAGCCGAGCAGAAGGTGCAAGTGCTGCTGGAGCGCGATGGCGAACTCGCCGAGGAACCCTTCGACGCGGAACAGCCAGAATGATTGCGGCGTACACGGCGAGCAGCCAGACCCGGGTTAACGCAGCGCTGGAAACCCTGTTCAATGCGCCTTTGCCGGAGTTGGCGCGGCTTTACGAAGCCATGCGCTACAGCGTGATGAACGGCGGCAAACGCGTGCGCCCGCTGCTGGCCTACGCCGCGTGCGAAGCGCTCGGCGGCAAGGCTGAACAGGCCAACGGCGCGGCCTGCGCGGTTGAGCTGATCCACGCTTATTCGCTGGTTCACGATGATTTGCCGGCGATGGACGACGACGATCTGCGTCGCGGCCAACCGACCACTCACAAAAAATTCGATGAAGCCTGCGCGATTCTCGCCGGTGATGGCTTGCAAAGTCTGGCCTTCAGCGCCCTGCTCGACCCGCGCCTGAGCGACTGCAGCAGCGACATCCGCCTGCAAATGGTCACCGCGCTGGCTGACGCCGCCGGTCCGGCGGGCATGGTCGGCGGTCAAGCCATCGACCTCGGTTCGGTCGGCCTCAAGCTCGATCAGAAAGCCCTCGAACAGATGCACCGGCACAAGACCGGCGCACTGATCGAGGTCAGCGTCAAACTCGGCGCTCTGGCCAGCGGCCGTGCCGAGCCGGATGAACTCCGCGCCCTGCAGACTTATGCACAGGCCATCGGCCTGGCCTTTCAGGTGCAGGACGACATTCTCGACGTCGAAAGCGATACCGAAACCCTCGGTAAACGCCAGGGCGCCGACATCGCCCGCGACAAACCGACCTACCCGGCGCTGCTCGGTCTCGATGCGGCCAAGGCTTATGCGCTGGAGCTACGCGATCAGGCCCTGCACGCCCTGCGACCGTTTGACGCGGCAGCCGAGCCTTTGCGCGAGCTGGCCCGTTATATCGTCGAGCGGCGCAACTGACGGCGTATCAGCCAAAAAAGACCAACGCGTGGGCAGGGGGCGATGCATCAGGTAAACTGCCGCATCTTCTATACCTATAACGATTCGCCTGATGCCCACGACGTTTCATGAGATTCCCCGCAAGCGCCCGACCACGCCCCTGCTCGACCGCGCGAACACGCCGGACGGCCTGCGCCGGTTAGGCGAAGCCGAGCTGGAAACCCTGGCCGATGAGTTGCGCCTGGAACTGCTCTACACGGTCGGCCAGACCGGTGGGCATTTCGGTGCCGGCCTGGGCGTGATCGAGCTGACCATCGCGTTGCATTACGTCTTCGACACACCGGACGACCGTCTGCTGTGGGACGTCGGGCATCAGGCGTATCCGCACAAGATCCTCACCGGTCGCCGCGAGCGCATGGGCACCCTGCGCCAGAAGGACGGCATCGCCGCTTTCCCGCGTCGCTCCGAGAGCGAGTACGACACTTTTGGCGTCGGCCACTCCAGCACCTCGATCAGCGCAGCGCTGGGCATGGCCATTGCCGCCCGCCTGCAAGACAGTGATCGCAAGGCGATTGCGGTGATCGGCGACGGCGCATTGACCGCCGGCATGGCTTTCGAGGCGCTGAACCATGCGCCGGAAGTGAACGCCAACATGCTGGTGATCCTCAACGACAACGACATGTCGATCTCGCGCAATGTCGGCGGTCTGTCGAATTATCTGGCGAAGATCCTCTCCAGCCGCACTTACGCGAGCATGCGTGAGGGCAGCAAGAAAGTCCTGTCGCGCCTGCCCGGCGCTTGGGAAATCGCTCGTCGCACCGAAGAATACGCCAAGGGCATGCTGGTCCCCGGCACGCTGTTCGAAGAGCTGGGCTGGAACTACATCGGCCCGATCGACGGCCACGACTTGCCAACGCTGATCGCCACGCTGCGCAACATGCGCGATCTCAAAGGCCCGCAGTTCCTGCACATCGTCACCAAGAAAGGCAAAGGCTTCGCCCCGGCGGAAGTCGACCCGATCGGTTACCACGCCATCACCAAACTCGAACCACTGGACGCTCCGGCCGCCGCGCCGAAAAAGGCCAGCGGGCCGAAATACTCAGCGGTGTTCGGCGAGTGGCTGTGCGACATGGCGGCGGCTGATCCACGTCTGGTCGGAATCACCCCGGCGATGAAGGAAGGCTCGGACCTGGTGGCGTTCAGCGAACGCTTCCCGCTGCGCTACTTCGACGTGGCGATTGCCGAGCAACATGCGGTGACGTTCGCCGCCGGTATGGCCTGCGAAGGCGCGAAACCGGTGGTGGCGATCTATTCGACATTCCTCCAGCGCGGTTACGACCAGTTGGTACATGACGTGGCGGTGCAGAACCTCGACGTGCTGTTCGCCATCGACCGCGCCGGTCTGGTCGGCGAAGACGGCCCGACTCACGCTGGCAGCTTCGATCTGTCCTACCTGCGCTGCATCCCGGGCATGGTCATCATGACCCCAAGCGACGAAAACGAGCTGCGCAAAATGCTTACCACCGGCCACCTCTACAACGGCCCGGCGGCGGTGCGTTACCCGCGTGGCAATGGTCCGAATGCGACCATCGAGAAAGACCTCGAGCCGATCGAAATCGGCAAGGGCATCGTCCGTCGTCAGGGCCGCACAGTCGCCATGCTGGTGTTCGGCGTGCAACTGGCCGAAGCGCTGAAGGTGGCAGAAAAACTCGATGCCACCGTGGTCGACATGCGTTTCGTCAAACCGCTCGACGAAGAGCTGGTGCGCGAGATTGCCGGCAGCCACGAGTTGCTGGTGACGATCGAAGAAAACGCGATCATGGGCGGCGCCGGTGGTGCAGTCAGTGAGTTCCTGGCACGGGAGAACATCCTCAAATCGATGCTGCATCTGGGCTTGCCGGATGTCTACGTCGAGCACGCCAAGCCTGCGCAGATGCTGGCCGAGTGCGGACTGGATGAGGCCGGGATCGAAGCGTCGATTCGTCAGCGTCTGGCCTTACTCGACAAATAAACGCAATACCCTTGTGGGAGCGAGCCTGCTCGCGAATGCGGACTGTCAGTCAAATCAGGGCTGACTGATACACCGCATTCGCGAGCAGCCTCGCTCCCACATTTGATTTGTGCACATCTGAAATTCCCGATGGATTTCCATGAAGCTCTCGCGCCTCGCCCTGCCCTTTCTTCTGCTGCCATCCGCCAACGCTTTCGCCGACACCTTCGAGCGTGATCAGGCACTGAAACTGCCGGACATGCTCATCTCAGCCAACCGTCAGGTCGAAGCACGCAACGACAGCAGCGCCGCCAACACCGTATTCACCCGCGAAGACATCGACCGTCTGCAACCAAGCGACGTGCCGGACCTGCTGCGGCGCGTACCCGGCGTGCAAGTGGCGCAGGCCGGCGGGCGCGGCAGTCTGCCGGGCATTTACATTCGCGGCACGCAGTCGGCGCAGAGTCTGGTTTTGGTTGATGGCCAGCGCATCGGCAGTTCAACGTCCGGCGACAGCAATTTGCAGCATCTGAACATCGAGCAGATCGAGCGAGTGGAAGTGCTGCGCGGTTCGCGTTCGGTGATTTACGGCAGCGATGCGATTGGCGGGGTGATTCAGATCTTCACCCGGCGCGGCACTGAGCAGGGCTTGCAGCCACGCATGCACGTTGGTTTTGGCAGCAACCAGACCTGGGAACGCAGCCTCGGCTTGTCCGGTGGCGACGCGAAAACCCGTTTCAACCTCGGCGCCAGCCTTGATGAAACCGCCGGAATCGACCGTACCCATGAGTCGTATCCAAGTGATGGCGATCATGACGCCTATCGCAATAAATCCGTCAGCCTGAGCCTCAGCCATGCACTGAGTGATGACATCGAAATCGGCGCCAATCTGCTGGATAACCGGGGCAAGGGCGAGTTCGACAACCCGTTCGGCCGCTTCGACATGACCACGTTCGAGTCTGTGCAACAGCAGCCCTACAGCGATTTCAACGTCAGCAGCGTCAGCAATTACGTCGATGCACGGGTCAACGATATCTGGAAAACCCGCGTCGAGTTCGGCCATACCGAGAACCGCGAGAAGACCCTCGACAAGCTCAGCGACGAACGCACGGTGTTCAACACCTACCGCGATTCGGTGAACTGGCAAAACGACCTGACACTGGACGCCCGCAACAGTCTGATCCTCGGCGGCGACTGGTACGAAGACCGGGTCAACAGCAGCACCGCGTTCGATGAAGACAGTCGCTGGAACCGCGCCGCATTCATCCAGCATCGTTATCAGGCTGACAGCTTCTCCACGGAGCTGGGCCTACGCCATGACGATAACCAGCAATTCGGCAGCCAGAACACCTGGAGCGGCACGTTCACTTTGCCGCTGAACCCGGACAACGATCTGTTGCTGAGCTACAGCGAAGGCTTCCGTGCGCCGACCTTCAACGACCTGTACTACCCGGACTTCAGCAACCCGAATCTGAAACCGGAAACCTCGAAAAGCTATGAGCTGCAATGGCGCAGCCAGTTGAGCGACAGCAGCCGCCTGGAAGCGTCGATTTATCGCACCGACCTGGAAGACGCGATCATCTTCGGCAGCAATTCACGCCCGGAGAACGTCGCTTCGGCACGGATCAACGGCTTTGAAGCGGCGTTGAAGCAGGAACTGTTCGACTGGCAGAGCAACCTTGGCGTGGCGATCATTGATCCGCGCGACCGTGATAGCGGGCACACTTTGGCGCGACGTGCTCGGCGCACGTTGAGCTGGGATCTGGATCGCCAGTTTGACCAGGTTAGCCTCGGCGCCAGTTGGCAGGCGGTCAGCAGCAGTTATGACGACAAGGACAATACGCAGGCGCTGGGTGGCTATGCGCTGTTCGGGTTACGCAGCAGTTGGGCGCTGAATCGCGAGATCAAGCTGGATCTGAAGGTCGACAACCTGTTGGACAAGGGTTACAGCCGGGCGAATTACAGCTATGACGGCAGCCAGTACGGTTATCGCGAGGAAGGTCGGGTGTGGATGTTTGGGGTGACCTGGACTCCCGAAATCAACTGAGCCCCCTGTAGGAGCTGCCGAAGGCTGCGATCTTTTGATCTTGATCTTCGGCGTTTCCGACTCAGTCAAACAACAAAGTCAAAAGATCGCAGCCTTCGGCAGCTCCTACAGAATCACCTGTTCGGCGCGATCAATTGGCAGAGTTTGGCGGTGGCGTCGATCATCTGGCCGCTGGGGCGCTCAAGGCCTTTGTCGGTGACCAACAGTAATTTTTCCTGCTTCACCGCCGCCACCCGTGGCCAGGTTTTCCACGCATTCAGCTGCGCTTTATCACTCGCCAGAATCACTTCCGGATCTCTCTGCAATACCGCTTCGATGCTGACTTGTGGCGCAGGTAAGGCCAGATCACTGAACACATTCCGTGCCCCGCACACCTCCAGCGCATCACTGATGATTTGCCCGCCACCGACGGTGTACAGCGGCTTGTCCCAGACCTGATAAAACACCCGCAACAGCACGTCCCGGCGATAACGCTGGCGCAGCTCCGCGAGTTGTTGGCGCAACGCCGCCGCCCGTTTCACCCCACGCTCAGGTCGCCCCAATTGCGCGGCAATGGCTTCAATCTGGGTGGTGAGTTGTTCTAAAGAATGTGGTTCGGCGACGAAGGTCGGGATGCCCAAGCGCTTGAGCTGATCACGCTGTGCAGGGCCGACACTGCCGGGCCACAGCAACAATAAATCAGGCTGGAGGCTCAGCAATTGTTCCGTGTCGAGTTGGCCATAGCGGCCGACAGAGGGGACGTTGGCAATTTCAGCAGGACGCTCCCCGGCATCCAGCACGCCGACCAACAGATCAGCCGAATCCAGTTCAACGACAATTTCAGAAAGCGACGGCGCGAGGCTGACAACCCGCAGTTGCGCCAGCGCAGGACCACTGACGGCCAGCAACAGCAGCGCCAGCCACAGACGACGCATCAGCCGAGTTGACGCGGGATACGGTAGAGATAAAACAGCACCGCCGTGGATAATGCCAGCAGCATCAACGGTACGGCTTCAAGACCGACAAATACCGCCAGTGCGCCGATCCACGCCGGCAAGGCTGCCGCGAGAAAAGCCGCACGACGACGGGCAGCGAGGGCAATCCACGCGGCCGGTTCATCGGGGGTATCGAGAGCTTTTTGCGTGGCGATCAGCGCATGTTTATAACGGCCAAAAAACTTCAGGCTGACAAACATCGACGCCACGCCGGCAATAAAGAACGGCATCGCCAGTACCGGCAGAACCCCTTTGCCCTGACCAAACAACGCGTTGAGCACGAACAGCGGCACCAGCGCCAGCGCGAGGTATTTCCACCAATCGACCGACAATCGGCGCCGCACTTGACCCCGTGTCACGCGCGGTCGACCTCGCCCTGATGCTCGTTGCCCATCATGTGGTCGAGCTTGCTGGCCTTGGTCGCCAGGTAGAGTTTGTTGTGCGGGTTGTGGCCGGTGTGCAACGGCACGCGCTCGGCGACGGTGATGCCCATGTCGGTCAACGCTTTGACCTTGCGCGGGTTGTTGGTCATCAGGCGCAGGGACTTCACGCCCAGATGCTCGAGCATCGGCAGGCACATGGCGTAATCGCGCTGGTCGGCGGCAAAGCCCAGACGCTCGTTGGCTTCAACGGTGTCGGCGCCGCCGTCCTGCAGTTCGTAAGCACGGATCTTGTTCAGCAGACCGATGCCGCGACCTTCCTGACGCAGGTAGAGCAACACGCCACGGCCTTCACGGGCGATGGCTTTCAGCGCGCCTTCCAGTTGCGAGCCGCAGTCGCAGCGCTGGCTGAACAAGGCGTCGCCGGTCAGGCATTCGGAGTGCAAACGGCCGAGAACCGGGGCACCGTCGGCAATTTCACCCAGGCTCAGCACGACGTGCTCGCGGCCGGTGGCTTCATCGAGAAAACCGTGCATGGTGAATTGCGCAAAAGGCGTTGGCAGCTTGGAAGCGGCGACAAAGACGACAGGCACCGGTGTGCTCCTGATCTAAAGAGTCTGAAAATTCGCAGGCCGGCATTGTAACAGCAGGTTCCTACAGACGCTTAGGCTGAATTATCGGGCATAACGATCAAAAAGTTTGATAACAACCCGGTCGACATGGATCCTTGTAGGAGCTGTCGAGTGAAACGAGGCTGCGATCTTTTGATCTGGCTTTTAGGATCAAGATCAAAAGATCGCAGCGTGCCGCAGCTCCTACAGGGGAGTCGTCGCGCCGGTAGTGAACGGATACGGCTGTTTCCACTTCTCGAAGATCGGTTTCAACTCGCCGCTCTTTACCAACTGCTCCATGCGCTGGTCATACAGCGCCATCAGCGCTCGCGCCTGTGGCGTGTCGGCAAACCCGAGAAACAACGGCAGCTCGATCAGATGTGAATAGCGATACAGCGCCGGATCAACTGCGGTTTTCACCACCGCTTCAATCTCGGTCAGCGCATCGATGTAGTAATCCGCCCGCCCCTGCTTGAGCATCGACAAAATGCCGGTACGCCGTTGGATCTGGTTGTAACGCTTGATATTCGGCAGGTAGTTTTCGTAACGGTAACCGCGCACCCAAGCCAGTCGATACTTGCCCAGCGTCGCCTCGGTGGGCGATGGATTGCTCGCCAGCCCCAATGCATAGATGTGGTCGGAATCGAAGTTCCAGTGCGGATACAAGACCTGCTCGGCCTCGTCGCGGTAGGAGCCAACCAGCGCGTCGACTTCCTTTAACTGCACCAGCCCGACCGAACGGGTGTAAGGCACGCTGCGGATATCCAGCTTGACCCCGGCCGGTTC
Source organism: Pseudomonas sp. SDT291_1_S447 (assembly GCF_054070155.1). Lineage (NCBI taxonomy): Bacteria > Pseudomonadati > Pseudomonadota > Gammaproteobacteria > Pseudomonadales > Pseudomonadaceae > Pseudomonas > Pseudomonas sp. SDT291_1_S447. The sequence goes on along the minus strand of NZ_JBSVXS010000010.1, from coordinate 22,530 downwards.
GAACACCTTGCGCAACACGTCCCAACCGAGGCCATGGCCGTCGGCGGCGGTGTAGTCTTCCCAGTCTTCGCTGGCCAGATGGATGACCGCCGGCGCCGGCGCAGCTTCCTGCGCACCGGCCACGGTACTCAGCAAAGCCAAAAACATTAACGCCAACCAGCGTCGAGCCATCCCTAGTCCCTCACTTGACCCTGATATCCCTTGGAATCAGGCGAAAACCCACACCAGACCCTGCATCGCCAGCCAGGCGAACACACCGGCCAGTACGTCGTCGAGCATGATCCCTACACCACCGTGGACATGCCGGTCGATCCAGCGAATCGGCCATGGCTTGAGAATGTCGAAGAAGCGGAACACCAGAAAACCCGCGAGCAGCCAGTACCAGCCTTCCGGCACCAGCCACAGGGTGATCCACATGCCGACCATCTCGTCCCAGACGATGCCTTCGTGGTCGTGTACCCGCAGATCGTCGGCGACTTTGCCGCACAGCCAGAAGCCGAACAGCATGGTGATCCCGAGCATCAGCCAGTAACCCCAGTCGGGCAACATCTGCCACAACGGGATAAAAGGTAGTGCAACTAACGAACCCCAAGTGCCCGGGGCTTTCGGCAGGGTGCCGGAACCGAAGCCGAACGCGAGGAAATGCCAAGGATTGCGCCAGACCGACGGCGGAACGAATTCGGCCGGAACCTGTTTCGGGTGATCTGTCACGGTGTCTCCTGAAAATGTTGATAGCCCCGGATTTGCGGGGTGATGTCGTGCCCTTCGCGATCCAGCAGGATCACGCCCTGCCCTTCTGTCACACGACCGATCACATGGATCGACCAGCCGTTGGCCAGCAGCGCCGGCAGCTCGACGGACGGCAGGGTGAACGCCAGCACGTAATCATCGCCACCGCTCAGCGCTGCACGCTCGGCGCCACGCTGACCGAGAAACGCCACTAGTGCATCCGACAGCGGTACGCGCTCGCGTTCAATCTCAAGCTGCACCTTCGATGCCAGTGCGATGTGGCCACAGTCGGCGAGCAGGCCATCGGAGATATCCAGCGCCGACGTGGCTTTGCCACGCAGGGCCTGGCCGAGGGCAAGTTGCGGTTGTGGCGACCAGTAATGATCGAGCAGCGGTTGGGCGACCTCTGGCTCGGCGTCACGTTGCCCCAGCACCAGCGGCAAGGCACCGGCAGCATTGCCCAGTTCACCACCGACACAGAGCAAGTCGCCCGGTTGCGCGCCACTGCGAGTCAATGCCTGACCCGTAGGCACGCGACCAAACACAGTCACCGTCAGACTCAACGGCCCACGCGTGGTATCGCCGCCGACCAGCGCAACGCCGCAGCTCTGCGCCATGCGGTTCAAACCGCCGGCATAGGCTTGCATCCAATCGGCGGTCACCGTCGGTACAGTCAGGGCAAGGGTAAAGGCAACGGGCGTGGCGCCCATGGCGGCCAGATCGCTGACCGCGACGGCCAGCGAGCGCTGACCGAGCAGAAACGGATCGCAGGGATCGGCGAAATGCACACCGGCCACCAGCGTATCGGTAGAGATCGCCAACTGTTCCCCGGAAGGAACAGCGAGCAAGGCGCAGTCGTCGCCGATCCCCAGAGCAACGCCTTCGCCGCCCTGCGCACAGGGCGCGGCGGCAAAGAAATTGCGGATCAGCTCAAACTCGCCCATTGAAGTATCAAGCGCGTTTCAGCGCTTGAACGCCTTCACTTCAGCTTCACGCAGGCGCGGGGCCAGCTTGTCGAGCACGCCGTTGACGAACTTGTGGCCGTCGGTCGAACCGAAGACTTTCGCCAGCTCGATACCTTCGTTGATCACCACGCGGTACGGCACGTCGACGCGCTTGAGAAGCTCCCAGGTCGACAGGCGCAGAACGGCCAGTTCAACCGGGTCCAGCTCTTCGATCGCCAGATCCAGGCAAGGCGTCAGGGCGGTGTCGATTTCGGTCTTGAACTGCGGAACCCCGTGGAGGATTTCGCGGAAGTATGCACCGTCGACATCGGTGAAATCGTTATCAACGCGAAACTGCGCTTCGATCTCGTTCAGCGATTGCTTGGCCATGTGCCACTGGTACAGCGCTTGAGTCGCGAGCTGACGGGCTTCGCGACGCTTGACGCTTTTCGAAGGCTTGCCGGCATCCGCAGGTTTTGGATCGCGCGGGTTGAAACGATCGCTTTCGTCGCTAATCACTTGGCCTCCAACTGTGCCAGCAGGCTGACCATTTCCAGAGCGGACAGGGCAGCTTCGGCACCTTTGTTACCGGCCTTGGTGCCGGAACGTTCGATGGCTTGCTCGATGGAATCAACGGTCAGGACGCCGAAAGCAACCGGAACGCCGAACTCCATGGAGACCTGGGCCAGACCCTTGGTGCACTCGCCTGCCACGTATTCGAAGTGCGGAGTACCGCCACGAATGACCGCGCCGAGGGCGATGATGGCTGCGAATTCACCTTTCTGGGCGACTTTCTGCGCAACCAGCGGGATTTCGAAGGCGCCAGGTGCGCGGATGATGGTGATGTCGCTTTCGCTCACGCCGTGGCGAACCAGGGCATCAACTGCACCGCTGACCAGGCTTTCAACCACGAAGCTGTTGAAGCGGCCCACTACCAAAGCGTAGCGGCCTTTAGGGGCGATGAAGGTACCTTCGATGGTCTTCAGGGTCATTCGTCAGTTCTCTTAAAGAGCCGGGACGCGTCTGCTACGCGTCCCTCAGTGATTTATTTGCCGCGAATTCGGGTCCGGAAACAACCGGTCATTATTCGGAGGGCACGTATTCTACAACTTCCAGATCGAAACCGGATATCGCATTAAATTTCATTGGCGCAGACATCAAGCGCATTTTGCGTACGCCAAGGTCACGCAGGATCTGCGAACCGGCACCGACGATGCTGTAGGTGGTCGGTTTTTTCGGCGCGGCCTGATCACCGGTTTCGCGGATATGTGCCAGCAGCACGTCGCCGTCAAGCGGGTGACCGAGCAACAGAACCACACCGCTGCCCGCCTCGGCAACCGCAGCCATGGCGGCGCGCAGGCTCCAGCGGCCCGGTTGCTTGACCATCAACAGGTCACGCAGCGGGTCCATGTTGTGCACGCGAACCAGGGTTGGTTCTTCGGCGCAAACAGTGCCCAACGTGAGGGCCATGTGCACGTCGCCTTCCACCGAATCACGATAGGTCACCAGGTTGAATTGGCCCAGTTCGCTGTCCAGTGGCTGCTCGGCAATCCGCTGAACGGTACGTTCGTGGATCATCCGGTAGTGAATCAGGTCGGCGATGGTGCCGATCTTGATGTTGTGTTCGGCAGCAAACGCTTCCAGTTCGGCGCGACGAGACATGGTGCCGTCGTCGTTCATCACTTCGCAGATCACCCCGCTCGGCTCGAAACCGGCCATGCGCGCGAGGTCGCAAGCGGCTTCGGTGTGGCCAGCGCGAGCGAGGGTGCCGCCGGCCTGCGCCATCAACGGGAAGATGTGGCCCGGGCTGACGATGTCTTCAGCCTTGGCATCCTTGGCGGCAGCCGCTTGCACGGTGCGCGCACGGTCGGCAGCGGAGATGCCGGTGGTCACGCCTTCGGCGGCTTCGATCGAGACGGTGAACTTGGTGCCGAAACCGGAACCGTTGCGCGGCGCCATAAGCGGCAGCTTCAACAGTTCGCAGCGCTCGCGGCTCATCGGCATGCAGATCAGGCCACGGGCGTGCTTGGCCATGAAGTTGATGTGTTCGGCCTGGCAGCATTCGGCGGCCATGATCAGGTCGCCTTCGTTCTCGCGGTCTTCGTCATCCATGAGGATGACCATCTTGCCTTGGCGGATGTCTTCAACCAGTTCTTCGATGCTATTGAGCGCCACAAGGCACCCCCTTCAGTCAGGATTTGAGGTAGCCGTTGGCGGCCAGAAAGCTTTCAGTGATCGTGCCACCAGCGCTCGACTCTGCGGCCTTGTCGCCCAAGAGCAGACGCTCCAGATAACGCGCCAGCAAGTCGACTTCCAGATTCACCCGGCGACCTGGCTTGTAAGAAGCCATGATGGTTTCGCTCAGGGTGTGCGGGATGATCGTCAACATGAACTCGGCACCATCGACCGCGTTGACGGTCAGGCTGGTGCCGTCGACAGTGATCGAGCCTTTATGAGCGATGTATTTGGCCAGCTCTTTCGGCGCGCGAATGCGAAATTCCACGGCGCGGGCATTGTCGCTGCGCGAGACGATTTCGCCGACGCCGTCGACGTGACCGCTGACCAGATGCCCGCCGAGACGGGTGGTCGGGGTCAGGGCTTTTTCCAGATTGACCGGGCTGCCGCTTTTCAGGTCGTTCATTGCGGTGCAATCGAGTGTTTCACGGCTGACGTCGGCGGCAAAGCCGTCGCCCGGCAGCTCAACGGCGGTCAGGCAGACGCCGTTGACCGCGATGCTGTCGCCGAGTTTGACGTCGCTCAGATCGAGCTTGCCGGTGGCGACGTGGACCCGCACATCACCGCCCTTTGGGGTCAGTGCGCGGATACTGCCGATGGATTCGATAATGCCGGTAAACATGGGGTTCTCCTTGAGAACTAAGCCAGCGTAATAACGATGGCCGGGAATTATACGCTCGGCGAAAGGACAGGGATGGCAGTGACTCGCCAGTCATCGCCCACCGCACGAATTTCAGTGATTTTCAACTCGGGAGCGTCCTTCATATAGGCCAGCGGCCAGTCCAGAAGAGGACGCGCCGAAGAGCCGAGAAACTTGCCGGCGATGAAGATCACGAACTCGTCGACCAGACCGAGCTGAGCAAAGGCACCGGCCAAACGTGGGCCAGCCTCGACCAACACTTCATTAACGCCGCGATTAGCCAGTTCGATCAGCAACTGATGCAGATCGACCTGACCGTCATCACCCGGCACGATCAGGCACTCCGGACCGTGAGCGTATTGTTCTTCGATCGCGACACAGGTAGCGACCAACGCCGGGCCAGCCTTGAAGAACGGCGCATCCAGCGGCACCCGCAGGCGACCGTCGATCAACACGCGCAGCGGCGGTCGGCTCATGGCCAATGCGGTTTGTTCGGCATCCAGACCCAACTCGTCGGCCCGCACAGTCAACCGCGCGCCATCGGCCAACACGGTGTCGGCGCCGGTCAGCACCACGGCGGCCTGAGCGCGCAAACGCTGGACGGCCGAACGTGCGGCCGGGCCGGTGATCCATTGGCTCTCGCCGCTCTCCATCGCTGTGCGACCATCGAGGCTCATGGCCAACTTGACCCGCACGAACGGCAAGCCGTGTTCCATGCGCTTCAGAAAACCTTGATTGAGCTTGCGCGCCTCGGCTTCCAGCACACCACTTTCAGTGGCGATGCCGGCATCGGCCAGACGCTGCAAACCACGTCCGGCGACTTGCGGATTCGGGTCGCGCATTGCCGCAACGACTCGACCGACACCGGCATTCACCAGCGCATCGGCACACGGCGGCGTACGGCCATGGTGACTGCACGGCTCGAGGGTCACATAAGCAGTGGCGCCCCGAGCCAGTTCACCGGCGGCGCGCAACGCGTGGACTTCGGCGTGCGGTTCGCCGGCGCGTTCATGCCAGCCTTCGCCGACAATCTGCCCGTCGCGCACCACCACACAACCCACCCGAGGATTGGGATGGGTGGTGTAGTGACCTTTGCGCGCCAGTTCCAGCGCACGCGCCATGAAGTGGGCGTCGAGGATGGCCTGCTCGGCGGCGGTCATTGTTTCACCGGTTCGCGGGCGAGGCGGTCGATCTCTTCGCGGAATTCGTTGAGGTCCTGGAAGCGCTTGTACACCGAGGCGAAACGGATGTAGGCGACTTCATCAAGCTTTTGCAGTTCAGCCATGACCAGTTCGCCGACCACGAGGGATTTGACCTCGCGCTCGCCGGTGGCGCGCAGCTTGTGCTTGATGTGAACCAGAGAGGATTCGAGGCGCTCGACGCTCACCGGACGTTTCTCCAGGGCGCGCTGCATGCCGGCGCGGAGTTTTTCTTCGTCGAACGGTTGGCGGCTGCCGTCGGTTTTGATCAGGCGCGGCAACACCAGTTCGGCCGTCTCGAACGTCGTGAAACGCTCGCCGCAGGCCAGGCATTCACGCCGGCGGCGCACCTGTTCGCCCTCGGCGACCAGACGCGAGTCGATGACCTTGGTGTCGTTGGCACCGCAGAAGGGACAGTGCATGGTGGCTGGCAACAAAAAAAGGGAGGGCCATGGTAGCGCATCCCGGTGGCAAGACAAGCCATAGGCTTTGCGGTATACAGAACGGCATGATCGTTTGATCCATGGATTTCATTTTGCCGGAGCATCCAATGCCGTTACGTCCGCTCGTTTTGCTCAGTCTTTTCAGCCTGCTGGTGGCCTGTGGCAGCGATGCACCCAAGCCCCAGCCGCCAACGCCAGGCCCGGCGCCACAGCAAGCGCAGAAAAAAGCCAAAGAGGCCGCCGACCTTGGGCCGCTGCCAGCCTATCAACGGGAATTGAGCGGTACCCTGCAAGGCGTGCCGGCCGGTGCCGAAGTCGAACTGGCGCTGCTGGTGATCGATGGAAAGGATCGCCCGCAACAATTGCTCGCCAGTTCCAGCCTGATCGGCAACAACCAGATTCTGCCGTTCCGCCTGCGCTTCAACCCGGACGCCTTCCCCGCCGGTGCGCGGGTTGAACTGCGCGGGCGCGCCAGCCAGTCCGGTCAGTTGATCCTGCATCTACCGTCGCAAACCATCACCCAGCCGACTACTCAGGCGCTGGGCCAACTGCAATTTGTCAAAGCACCATGAATGCACCGCTCGACCTGCAACAGGCGTTAGGTGAATTGCTCGGCGACGCCAGACTTAAAGTCTGTGCCTTGCCGGACACTGATTTGCAGCTATGGCTGATCGATGGCGACAACATGGATCGCCAATTCAGTCAGGAAGAAATTCAGCGAATTCTGCATGAGCCACCGTACTGGGGTTTCTGCTGGGCCAGCGGTCTGGCAGTGGCGCGGTATCTGGCGGAGTTTCCCGAATGGGTGCGTGGCAAGCGCGTGCTGGATTTCGGCGCGGGTTCCGGGATTGCCGGGATTGCGGCGGTGAAAGCCGGGGCGCTTGAAGTCGTGGCGTGCGATCTCGATCCGCTGGCGATTTCCGCGTGTCGGGCGAATGCCACGCTGAATGGCGTAGAGATGAATTACTCGACGGATTTCTTTGCCGAGGCGGATCGGTTTGATCTGATTCTGGTGGCGGATGTGTTGTATGACCGGGCCAATCTGCCGTTGCTCGATGCGTTTTTGAGCCGTGGCCGTGAGGCGCTGGTGGCGGATTCGCGGGTTCGGGATTTTCGTCATCCGTTGTATGAGCGGATTGAAATGCTTGAGGCGATGACGTTGCCGGATCTGGCGGAGCCTGAGGAATTTCGGCATGTCAGCCTGTACCACGCGCGGCGCTAGCCAAAAGCATCGCTGGCAAGCCAGCTCCCACAGTGACCGAGTCGAACCAACATTTCGTATACGACACAGAACCCTGTGGGAGCTGGCTTGCCAGCGATGGCGTCCTGCCTAGCGATACACCTCTCAAATCTGCCCCGCTTCCGGCCACACCCCGCCAAGCCGTATAGTTGCCCCATCCACGCTTCTACGAGATCCCCCATGAGTCAGCAAACGCCGTACATCTTCGACGCCACGACGGCCGATTTCGACCAGTCGGTGATCGAGGCTTCCTTCAACAAACCGGTGCTGGTGGATTTCTGGGCCGAATGGTGTGCGCCATGCAAGGCGTTGATGCCGATGCTGCAGGGCATTGCCGAGAGCTATCAGGGCGAGTTGCTGCTGGCCAAGGTCAACTGCGACATCGAGCAGGACATCGTCGCCCGCTTCGGCATTCGCAGCCTGCCGACCGTGGTGCTGTTCAAGGACGGTCAACCGGTCGACGGCTTTGCCGGTGCACAACCGGAATCCGCCGTGCGCGCCCTGCTTGAACCGCATGTGCAGATGCCGCCACCGGCCGCCGCTGATCCGTTCGAACAGGCTCAGGCATTGTTCGATGACGGTCGTTACGCCGACGCCGAAGCGGCGCTGGTGGTCATGCTCACTGAGGACAACAGCAACGCCAAGGCGCTGATCCTATACGCGCGCTGCCTGACTGAACGCGGCGAGCTGGACGAAGCGCAGACCGTGCTGGATGCAGTCAAGAGCGACGAACACAAGGCCGCGCTGGCCGGGGCCAAGGCACAGATCAAGTTCCTCGGCCTGGCGCGTGACCTGCCGGATGCCGCCGACCTGAAAGCGCGTTTGGCGAAAGATCCGCAGGATGATGAAGCGGTGTATCAACTGGCGATTCAGCAACTGGCGCGCCAGCAATACGAGGCGGCGCTGGAGGCGCTGCTCAAGCTGTTCATCCGCAACCGCAGTTATGGCGAAGGTCTGCCGCACAAGACCTTGCTGCAGGTGTTCGAGCTGCTGGGCAACGATCATCCGCTGGTGACGGTGTACCGCCGCAAGATGTTTGCTGCGCTTTATTAAGATCAAAAGATCGCAGCCTTCGGCAGCTCCTACACGGGATTGTGTTCACCGCGCATTTTGCGGATGAACGCTGCATCTATAGGAGCTGCCGCAGGCTGCGATCTTTTGCGGTTCACTCGATCCAGCTGTAGAGCGGCGTATCCCCGCCGCTCACCACTTTCACGTCCGAACTGTGGCGCAGTCGTACCAGCAGGCGCTTGCCTGACACCGCGCTGCCGGTCAGGCCTTCCAGTTGCTCAAGCAGATCCGGCCCGCTGAGCTGGCCAGCCTTGCGCAGTAAATCCCTGGCGACCTGCCACAACGCATCGTCCTGATTTTGCGGTTTCGCCGCTGGCACCGCCACGGCCGCCGCTTGGGCTATCTGCGGCTGTGCGCCAAGGGCTGAGCCCAGCTTCGCCCAGTCGTTGTCATCCAGTTCCACCGTCAAATCCACCGGCACGTCGCCGACGGTTCCGCGTATCCGCAACATTGAGTTCGCCTCCGTACATTTCTGACCTGCATGCTCCCACGGGACATGTGTAACACCAAGTGTAGGCAGCTGGCAGTTCGAGAGTTATCAACTACATTTTTGTTTTTTCCATGGGAAGGATGCCCATGTCTTCAGGACGAAAGCTGGCGTCAAAAGGAGGCCCGACTTCGACGGGCGGCGTGATACTTGAGGGAAACGAAAACCTCAAGATTGAAGGAAAAATCATCGCTTCCATCGGGCAAATCGCCAGTTGTCCGGTTTGCGGTCCCGGCAAGGGACCGATCGTGGCAGTGGGTGAAAGAACACTGATATTGCCTGCAGGCCCTGCAGCGTTGGTAGATGACTATGTCGCCTGCGGCTGCCCGCCCATGTCCAACAAGCTGCTTCCCCAACAACACAGTGGTTTTGCCGGAACAGGCCGTCCTGTCCCCATCGACATGGGCTCACCAGTTGTCGCGATGACTTCGTACCGTTATCTGCAAGTGATCATTGAACGTTTGGACGACAGCGAAAAACCCGGACTGGCGTACAAACTCAAGGACAGAAAAAAGGTTGCCGTCTTGCAGGACAGCACCTGCAACGCCACGGGTGAAGGCTGCGAACACCCGGTTGAAAACCATGCGGATTACGACACTCTGTTGGTCGGTGAAGACTCGGAATGGACGTTTTACGCCTACGAAGAAACCCTTGATCAGGATATTTCATGAAATCGGAAATCAAACTGATCTTTAAAGACTTTCTGATGCAGCCACCCAAAGGAGTCAAGTTTCAGTTGCTGGTGGATGCGCTGGTCATTGATGACAACATTATTCAGAACGATGACAAACCCCGAATCTACTCACTCATCTCTGATAAGGAGCAAACCGCAATAACCTTGGGCACAAAGAAATTGCCGTCGATAAAAAACCGCCACAGCCACGAAGTTATTGTCCAGATCGTCGGTGCATCGGGAGCGACAAAGGCAATGCACACAGCCACATTGACCGAAGGAAAATCCTTGTCGATCGTCGCCGTCTCGCCATGGGTCAAAGTGCCCTTGTCCACCAGCGGTGCCGTTTCAAATGACACTTTTTACGAAGTGGAGTACGGGGTCAAACGCAGGAACGAGACCCGTACCGTCAAGGTAGTCATCCAGGACATGCCGCGCCGAATATTGATGGCGGCGCTGTCGTATCGTGGCTCCACCACATGGGCATATGGCAAGAGCAAAGAATCGTTGCCACACCCGACTATCAATAAAACGGTGACATTTGCAGCCGAAACCAACAAATGCAACCTCTTCGTCTATGACGTACTGACCTCGATCGGCATCAATGTCGCGTGGATTGAACACGGCAAGTCAAAATTTCTGCCAGGAATGATGAAGGTCAGTCCACCTGTGGCAGGTGAATGGGCTGACGATGAACGCCTTCTCGCCACCTGGAAAGTGGAGCGTTCACCTTTACCCGGCGATATCGGTGCGTATGCTGTCAATTATTCTAACGCCAGCGGTCATGTCGGTTTCGTGCTAACCCATGGGGTCTGTATTTCCGCTGGCCGAGAGAAAGTCGAAGTCAACGATGTAGGCTTTCGAAACGCCGCAGGCAATGCAATACGCGGTGACCATGACTTCACTATTTTTCGACGGTACAAACACAGCACGCCAAGATGAAACGACTTTTCTGGATACTTCCTGCAATCCCCCTTCTGCTGATCATGGGGTGGCGCTTCTGGTCGCCTGTCGATCTTTCTTCCTGTACAAACGATACCGCGGCACCGGGACCACTTAGCGTATTCATTCGCAACTACTTCGAGAGCAACCTTCGTACAGACTGGCGGGATATGGATGATCGTTTCGATGTTCTCTCCACTCCCGAAGGCCAGAGTATTGCCAGCCAGCCACAGCCGTACGCCTGCGAAGCATTACATATCCTGCAAAGCCCGACTTTCAGTCAGAGCGAAAAGATCTACACCACCGTATTGATGTTCCAGTTGCCGATCAGTCAGTACATGGGCTTCATGGATCGTACCCATCAACTCTATGCAGAGGACAAAATAGATCAGGAGGTCATGAAAGTGGTGATACGTCCACGCGGAACAGCCATCAATTACTGGTGGCTGCCAGCATGGCGCCAGCGCTTCACTCGCGATGCCCCGAGCGTACTTGAGGCAAATCTGATCAATTATGTGCTATCGGGCCATTACTGGTTCGACTATCCCGGCGCAGGCTTCTGACTCTAAAAGTGTGACCTCCAATCTAAGCACCGCCCCGGAATCTGCCTCGGGCGGTGCTCAGTCATGTCTTGCGCAAAGCGGAGCGCACGGGCAAACTCTGCGCACTTTCGTTATAAGATTACATAACAAACTTTTCACTTTACTTCCCGGAGACCGCCATGCGTTGTCTGCTGCTCGCTTTGCCGTTTGCCCTGTTGCCGCTGGCCATCGCCCATGCTGCCGATGAGCATGACCACGATCACGACCATGAACACGGCAGCCTCGGCGCGCATGAGCATGGCGTCGGTCGCCTGAACGCTGCGCTCGACGGCCAGACCCTGGAGCTGGAGCTGGAAAGCCCGGCGATGAACCTTGTGGGTTTCGAACACATCGCCACCAGCGATGCCGACAAGGCCAAAGTTGCCGCCGCGCGTGCGCAACTGGAAAAACCCTTGGCCCTGTTCAGCCTGCCCGCCGCTGCCGGGTGCAAAGTGGTCAGCCAGGAACTGGAAAGCCCGTTGTTCGGCGACAAGCCAGATGCCGACGACCATGATGAAGATGAAGCGGACAAGGACGGTCACGAGCATCACCACGACCATAGCGAAATCCACGCGCACTATCAGTTCAACTGCGCCACACCGGGCGCGCTGAAGACGCTGGATCTGGCGAACGTCTTCAAGACCTTCCCGGCGACGCAGAAAATTCAGGTACAACTGATCAGCGCCAGCGGCCAGCAAGGTACCGAAGTGACGGCCAAGGCTGCCTCCCTGAAATTCTAAGCCTCACCGGAATCCCCTTGTGGGAGCGAGCTTGCTCGCGAATGCGATTCGTCAGGCGCCTTTGAATTGACTGATCTGCCGCTTTCGCGAGCAAGCTCGCTCCCACAGGGGTTATGTGTTCACCTCATGAAACTGGTGCCATGACCCAAGCACTCATCGAACTGTCCGACCTGGGCTTCAACTGGCCCGGTCACCCGCCGTTGCTGGACATCCCGGCGTTCCGTCTGGAAGCCGGCGAAACCCTGTTCCTCAAAGGCCCCAGCGGCAGCGGCAAGACCACCCTGCTCGGCCTGCTCGGTGGCGTGCAGAAGCCCGGTCGCGGCAGCATTCGCCTGCTCGGCCAGGAACTCACCGAACTCTCCGCCGGCGCTCGCGATACCTTCCGTGTCGACCACACCGGCTACATCTTCCAGCAATTCAACCTGCTGCCGTTTCTCTCGGTACGCGAAAACGTCGAGCTGCCGTGTCACTTTTCCAAGCTGCGCGCGCAACGGGCGAAACAGCGCCACGGCAGCGTCGATCAAGCCGCCGCCACCCTGCTCGCCCACCTCGGTTTAAAGGATGAAAGCATCCTCAGCCGTCGCGCCGATTCGCTGTCGATCGGCCAACAGCAGCGGGTCGCTGCCGCGCGTGCCTTGATCGGTCAGCCTGAGCTGGTGATCGCCGACGAACCGACCTCGGCGCTGGATTACGACGCCCGGGAAAACTTCATCCGCCTGCTGTTCGCCGAATGCCGCGAGGCCGGATCGAGTCTGCTGTTCGTCAGCCACGACCACAGCCTGGCGCCGCTGTTCGACCGTCACCTGTCCCTGGCCGAGCTCAATCGCGCCGCCACGTCTGCCGAGGTCTGAGATGTATCTGTTTCGTCTGGCCATGGCCAGCCTGGCCAACCGCCGCTTTACCGCCCTGCTCACCGCATTTGCGATTGCTCTGTCGGTGTGCCTGCTGCTCGCCGTCGAGCGGGTACGCACCGAGGCCAAAGCCAGTTTCGCCAGCACCATCAGTGGCACCGACCTGATCGTCGGCGCCCGCTCCGGCTCGGTAAACCTGTTGCTGTACTCGGTATTCCGCATCGGCAACGCCACCAACAACATCCGCTGGGACAGCTTCGAACACTTCGCCAGCAACCCGAAAGTGAAGTGGGCAATCCCGATGTCCCTCGGCGACTCCCATCGCGGCTACCGGGTGATGGGTACCACCGAAGCCTATTTCGAGCATTACCAGTACGGTCGCCAGCAACACTTGGCACTGGCCGACGGCCGCGCGTTTGCAACGGATCCGTTCGAAGTGGTGCTGGGTGCCGAGGTCGCGGATGCGCTGCATTACAAGCTCGGTGACAAACTGGTGCTGGCCCACGGCGTGGCCGCGATCAGTCTGGTCAAGCACGACGACAAACCGTTCACCGTGGTCGGCATTCTCAAGCGCACCGGCACGCCGGTCGATCGCACGCTGCACATCAGCCTCGGCGGCATGGAGGCGATTCATATCGACTGGCACAACGGCGTGCCGGCGCGCGGCAATGGGCGGATCACGGCGGATCAGGCGCGCAACATGGATCTGACGCCGCAAGCAATCACCGCATTCATGCTCGGCCTCAACAGCAAGATTTCCACCTTTGCGCTGCAACGCGAGATCAACGAATTCCGTGGCGAGCCGATGCTGGCGATTCTGCCGGGCGTGGCATTGCAAGAGTTGTGGAGCCTGATGAGCACCGCTGAAAAAGCGCTGTTCGTGGTCTCGCTGTTCGTGGTGCTGACCGGGTTGATCGGCATGCTCACGGCGATTCTCACCAGCCTCAACGAACGTCGGCGCGAGATGGCAATTCTGCGTTCGGTCGGTGCGCGGCCGTGGCACATTGCAAGTCTGCTGGTGCTGGAAGCTTTTGCTTTGGCACTGACCGGGGTGATCGCCGGCGTTGCGTTGTTGTACATCGGCATCGCCGCTGCGCAGGGTTACGTGCAGGCCAATTACGGTTTGTATCTGCCGCTGGCGTGGCCGAGCGAGTATGAATGGACGCTGCTCGGTGGCATTCTGGCCGCCGCGCTGCTGATGGGCAGCGTGCCGGCCTGGCGCGCTTATCGCCAATCCTTGGCCGATGGCCTGTCGATCCGTTTATGAGGATGTTCACCATGCCCCGCGCTGCACTCGCGCTGCTGTTGCTGATCGCCCTGCCCGTGTGGGCAGCGGCGCCGAAAGACCTGACGTGGTCGGAAATGATCCCGCCGGACGCTGCGCCGGAAGTGCCGAACATGACCCCACTGCATGACCTGTCGAAGATGGGCGATGCGCTGTCTGCCGAATCCGCGCCAGCGGCCAAGCAGGACATGCCGAATGCGCCGGTGGTGAAGTCGCTCGACGGCCAGAACATTCGTTTGCCGGGCTACATCGTGCCGCTGGAAGTCAATGAAGAGGGGCGCACCACAGACTTTTTGCTGGTGCCGTATTTCGGCGCCTGCATCCACGTGCCGCCACCGCCGTCGAACCAGATTGTGCATGTGAAAAGCGAGTTGGGCGTGAAGCTGGATGAGCTGTATCAGCCGTACTGGGTCGAGGGGCCGTTGCAGGTCAAGGCGTCGAGCAGCGAACTGGCGGATGCCGGGTATCAGATGGATGCCGACAAGATTTATGTGTATGAGCTGCCGGAGTGAATCCCGGTAGTTTTGTATTGGCTGATCTATCGTCTTCGCGAGCAGGCTCGCTCCCAAAGGTGATCACATTCCAGGGTGGGAGCGAGCCTGCTCGCGAAGAGGCCCTCAAGGTTCCACAGAAATCTGCTCCTTCACTGTTTCATTGAGCTGAGTCAAAAGACCGTATCAGTTGGTTTCGTAGCATAGGACATCAGAAACTTTTAACGTCCTTTCGGAGCCCCCATGAACAAGTCCTTGCTCAGCGCCTCGCTGTTTGCCCTCGCGCTCGCAGCCCCGCTCGCCCACGCCCACGAAGCCGGTGACATTCTCATCCGTGCCGGTGCGATCACCGTCAACCCGAAGGCCGACAGCTCCAGCGTCAAAGTCGATCAGGGTCCGTTGAGCGGCGCTAATCTGGGCGGCAAGGCGACCATGAGCAGCGACACCCAACTGGGTCTCAACTTCGCCTACATGCTCACCGACCACGTCGGCCTCGAACTGCTCGCGGCCACGCCGTTCGAGCATGACGTCAAGCTCAAGGGCACTGCCCTGCCAGCGGCCAATGGCAAGCTCGGCACCCTGAAACACTTGCCGCCGACCCTCAGCGTCGTCTACTACCCGCTGGACTCGAAGTCGCCGTTCCAGCCTTACGTCGGTGGCGGTATCAACTACACCTGGATCTATGACGAACACGTCGGCAGCGAAGCCAGCGCCAACGGTTTCAGCAACTTCAAGGCGAAAAACTCTTGGGGGCTGGCCTGGCAGGTCGGTGCTGACTACATGCTGACCGACAACATCATGCTCAACGCCCAAGTGCGTTACATCGACATCGACACCCGCGCCACCGTCGAGAACAACGCGGTTGCGCCGGGCACACGTGCACGGGTCAACGTCGATGTAGATCCGTTCATCTACATGGTCGGTTTGGGCTATAAGTTCTAAGTCGAGTTATCGAACGTTCACGTGGTGGTGAATGAGGCTTGGTGGCGAGCAGGCATAGAACTGACGGCGACCGTACGCAGTTGATCGGGGGATAACATCCCCTTGCCACAGGAGTAGCGACATATTCCGGCCGTGAAAAAGGCGCCTGTCAAAGGGCGCCTTTTTCATGTCCGCTGGAAACCTGTGGCGTGAGCTGGATTCCCCCCTCACCCCAGCCCTCTCCCTCAGGGAGAGGGGGAAAGGGAGCCGATTTGTGTGCTTTTCAAATCCGAGTTCGACTCGATATTTCAGGTCGGTGTAACTCGAAAGAACACCTCGATCAGTCACCTATTCCCCGGGAGAGGGAGCCGATTTGTGTGCTCTTCAAAATCTGAGCTCAACTCGGTATCTCACGTCGGTGTGACTCGAAAGAACCCCTCGGTCAGTTGCCTATACCCCCGGGAGAGGGAGCCGATTTGGGTGCCTGTCAAAACCTGAGTTCGACTAGATATTTCAGGTCGGTGTATCTCGTCCAAACGCCACGGTCAGTCCCCTCTCCCTCTGGGAGAGGGTTAGGGTGAGGGGCTCTTTTCAGGAACGCCCCAACAACCGCGCCAAACCCACGCTCATCGCCGTCTGCTGCGGCAGCTTGAAGCGCTCCAGCAAGCGAGCGTTGTTGGCCCGCGAATGCCGGATGTCGCCGGAACGCGCCGGCCCATAACTGATCGGCGGCAATTCACCGACCACCGCTTGCAGTGCTTCAAGCATCTGCTTGAGGCTCATTGCCTGATTCCAGCCGACGTTCACCGGACCGACTTCGACCTCAGGCTTTTCGATCCCCTGAACCAGCAGATCCACCAGATCTTCGACATAGAGGAAATCACGCGTCTGCTCACCATCACCGAACACCGTAATCGGCAGACCTTTCTGCGCGCGTTCGCTGAAGATGCTGATCACCCCGGAGTACGGCGAGGACGGATCCTGGCGCGGGCCGAAAATATTGAAGAAGCGGAAAATCACCGGTTCCAGGCCATGCTGGCGGCGATAGAAATCGAAATAGTGCTCGCCCGCCAGTTTGTCCGAGGCGTAAGGCGTCAGCGGCGCTTTGGGCGTGTCTTCATCTATCGACTCGCCCTCGCCGTTGTTGCCGTACACCGCCGCACTGGAGGCATACAGCACCCGTTTGACCCCGGCCAGACGCATGGCTTCGCAGACATTCAGCGTGCCGATGAAATTGCTCTGGTGAGTCTTGACCGGATCATCCACCGAAGCCTGCACCGAAGCGACGGCCGCCAGGTGGGCGACGGCGCTGCAGCCTTGCATGGCCTTGGCCACCAGCGTCGCATCGGCGACATCACCGACAATCAGCTCAACCTTCGGGTTATCCAGCGGCAGGTTGCTGCGCTTGCCGGTCGACAAGTCGTCGAGGATGCGCACCGAATGTCCCTTGGCGAGCAACGCATCGGTCAGGTGCGAGCCAATGAAGCCGGCTCCGCCGGTGATTAAAACAGTCCCTTCAGCCATGACGGTAGAACCTATCCAGTAAGCCCGGGAGTGCGGCACGCCAGGCGCGCGGTTTGATCCCGAAAGTGTGCAGAATTTTCTTGCAGGCCAGCACCGCGTGTTGCGGCTCTTCGGCAGCGTCCGGCCGCGCGGCGTGAGCCTGGGCGGTCGGCGCTTCGATGGCCAGGGCGTGCAGGCTGCGCGCTTCGGTCAGAATCGCCTGACCCAGCGCCAGCGGCGTGGTCGCCTCGTGGCCGGCGTAGTGGTAAGTGCCCCACAGTGGCGCTGCGCAGTCGAGTTGCTTGAGTACCGAAATGATCACTCGCGCGGCATCGTCGACCGGCGTCGGGTTGCCACGGCGGTCATCCGCCAACAGCAATTCGTCCGGTTGCTCGGCCCGTGCGAGGAAACGCCCGAGGGTGCCATCCGGGCTGTCATCGAGCAGCCAGCCGAAGCGCAGCAACACGTGCTGCGGGCAGGTTGCGCGAACGCTTTGTTCGATGCGCCACAACGCCTGACCGCGCAGCCCCAGCGGCACCGGTTCGTCTTTTTCGCTGTACGCCGTGGCACGCGAACCATCGAACACCCGATAACTGGAGGGCTGGACGAGGACGATGTTGTGGTGCTGGCACAGTTCGGCCAGACGTTCGATTGCACGTTCCTGCCCGGCCATGCGGCTTTCGCTGACGGTTTCGGCCTGGAACCAGTCGAAATAGTAGGCGAGGTTGATCAACGCATCGGGACGGGTGTCGTCGAGCAATTGGGTCAGGCTCGCGGCATCCCAGCCGTTTTCGGGCGGGCGGGGGGCGAGGAAACCGATGTCTTCCTCTGCACCGAGGCGAATCAGCGCCTGCCCAAGGGCATTTCCGCCGCCCAGTAACATAAGGCGCATTCGCATAGAGTCAGCAGGCCCAGTCTGATTGGAACGATGGCTTTAGCGACGGATCTCGTGGAACCGTCGTCGATAATTGCCGGAATCGTTGCATTTTGCGGGTTTAGTGCGCAACCGTCATCCGTAAAGTGTAGATCGCCGGGATTTGTGTCGTGGCAACAGGCCCCTTCGCGAGCAAGCTCGCTCCCACAAGGGATTCACGGCGCACACAAATCCACTGTGGGAGCGAGCTTGCTCGCGAAGAGGCCCGCCTAGACGCTGAAGATCCTGAGCGGTACTTGCATCTTCCCCCCCTCGCCCGCATAACTTAAGCCATGAATCTGCCCATCCCCACGGACGCGGCCCTGGCAGGCTTTCACCCCGCCGTCAGCGCCTGGTTCAGCAAGACTTTCCCGACGGTCACCGCCGCCCAGGCCCGTGCATGGCCGTTGATCCACCAGCGCCGCTCGACCCTGATCGCCGCGCCCACCGGCTCCGGCAAAACCCTCACCGCATTTCTCGCCGTGCTCGACGACCTCGTCCACCGTGGCCTGGAAAACCCCGACGGCCTGCCCGACGAAACGCTTGTAGTTTACGTCTCGCCGCTCAAAGCGCTGTCCAACGACATCCGCATCAATCTGCAAAATCCACTGGCCGGGATTACCGAGCAACTACGGCAGATGAACCTGCCCGAGCTGCAAATCACCACCGCCGTGCGCACCGGTGACACCCCACAGAAAGAGCGCGCGGCCATGCGCAAATCGGCGCCGCACATTCTGGTGACCACACCGGAATCGCTCTACGTGCTGCTCGGATCCGAATCCGGACGCAAAATGCTCGGCACCACGCGCACGGTGATCATCGATGAAATCCACGCGATGGCCGCCGGCAAACGCGGCAGTCATCTGGCCCTGAGCCTTGAGCGACTACAGGCGTTATGCAGCGAACCACTGACCCGCATCGGCCTGTCCGCCACGCAGAAACCGGTGGAAGCCGTGGCGCAATTTCTCGTCGGCCACGAACGTCCCTGCGAAATCATCGATATCGGCCACGCCCGACCACGGGATCTGGGTATCGAAGTGCCGCCAGTGCCGTTATCGGCAGTCATGGCCAATGATGTCTGGGAGCTGGTCTACGACCGCCTCGCCGAACTCGCCCGCCAGCACCGCACCACGCTGATTTTCGTCAACACCCGGCGCCTCGCCGAACGCCTGAGCCGGCACCTCAGCGAACGCCTCGGCAAACACGCGGTGGCGGCGCATCACGGCAGTCTGGCCAAGGAGTTTCGCCTCGACGCCGAACAACGCCTCAAGCGCGGCGAACTGCAAGTGTTGATCGCCACCGCCTCGCTGGAACTGGGCATTGATATTGGCGAAGTCGACCTGGTCTGCCAGATTGCTTCGCCGCGCTCCATCGCCGGCTTCTTGCAACGCGTTGGCCGTTCCGGTCATCAGGTCGGCGGTACGCCCAAAGGTCGTCTGTTCGCCACCACCCGCGACGACCTGATCGAATGCGCCGCCTTGCTCGACTGTGTGCGCCGAGGCGAACTCGATACCCTGCACATTCCCGAAGCACCGCTGGATGTGCTGGCGCAGCAGATCATCGCCGAGGTCAGTTGCCAGGAATGGCCGGAGGACGCCTTGCTCGCG
This sequence comes from Pseudomonas sp. SDT291_1_S447, assembly GCF_054070155.1. Lineage (NCBI taxonomy): Bacteria > Pseudomonadati > Pseudomonadota > Gammaproteobacteria > Pseudomonadales > Pseudomonadaceae > Pseudomonas > Pseudomonas sp. SDT291_1_S447. The sequence goes on along the minus strand of NZ_JBSVXS010000010.1, from coordinate 3,035 downwards.
ATGTTCCGTCAAGCCTCGCCCTACTGCGATCTCGACGAAAAACACTATCAGGCCCTGCTGAGCATGCTCGCCGAAGGCTACAACGGCCGACAGGGCATCCGCAGCGCTTATCTGCATCGCGACGCCGTCAGCCGCACCTTGCGTGGCCGGCGTGGCGCGCAACTGACTGCCGTGACCAGCGGCGGCACCATTCCCGACAACGCCGATTACAGCGTGATGCTTGAGCCGCAAGGCCTGAACATCGGCAGCGTCAACGAAGATTTCGCCGTGGAAAGCATCGCCGGCGACGTGTTCCAGCTCGGCAATACGTCTTATCGGATCCTGCGCGTGGAAACCGGCAAGGTACGGGTCGAAGATGCCCACGGCCAGCCGCCGACCATTCCATTCTGGCTCGGCGAAGCACCGGGGCGCAGCGATGAATTGTCGGCTGCCGTGGCGCGCCTGCAAGCGCAGCTCGACGAACTGCTTGGCGCCAGCCCCGGCGACCTGCAACCGGCGCTCGACTGGCTGATCGACACCCTCGGCCTCAACCGCGCCAGCGCCGAACAACTGGTCGAATACCTCGCCCGCGCCCGGCAGACCCTCGGCGCCCTGCCCTCGCAAGACACGCTGCTGATGGAGCGCTTTTTCGACGAATCCGGCGGCACCCAACTGATCATTCACTCGCCGTTCGGCAGCCGCATCAACCGCGCCTGGGGCCTGGCCCTGCGCAAGCGATTCTGCCGCACCTTCAACTTCGAATTGCAGGCCGCCGCCAGCGAAGACGCGATCGTGTTGTCGCTGTCCACCAGCCACAGTTTTGAACTGGATGACATCTGGCGCTACCTGCACAGCAACAGCGCCGAGCACATCCTCATTCAAGCGGTACTCGATGCGCCGCTGTTCGGCGTGCGCTGGCGCTGGAATGCCGGGGTGGCGTTGGCGCTGCCGCGTTTTACCGGTGGGCGCAAAGTTGCGCCGCAATTGCAGCGGATGAAAAGCGAAGACCTGATTGCCAGCGTGTTTCCCGATCAGATCGCCTGCCTGGAAAACCTCGCCGGTGAGCGGGAAATCCCCGAGCACCCGTTGATCGAGCAGACGCTGGACGATTGTCTGCATGAAGCGATGGACAGCGAAGGCTGGATCAATCTGCTGCGGCGCATGGAGCGTGGCGAAGTGCGTCTGATCAGCCGCGATCTGCCGGCGCCCTCGCCGCTCGCGGCGGAGATTCTCAGCGCGCGGCCCTACACTTTTCTCGACGATGCACCGCTGGAAGAACGTCGCACTCAAGCAGTGATCAACCGGCGCTGGAGCGATCCACAATCGACCGATGATCTCGGCGCCCTGGATGCCGATGCGATTGCCGCTGTGCGCGAAGAAGCCTGGCCGACGCCGAACGCTGTGGATGAAATGCATGAAGCGCTGATGAGCCTTGCATGCGTCAGCGAGGGGGAAGTGCAAGCGAATGAAGGCTGGCGCGCATGGCTGGAAACCCTGGCCCGCAGCGGGCGCGCCTGCCGTTTGCAGATCGACTCCGAGCATGGCTTGTGGCTGGCCCGCGAACGCCTGACCTGTCTGCAAGCGCTTTATCCACAGGCCAAATTGCAAGACGAACTGGAGGCGTTACCGGGGTTCGATGAAGCCTGGACGTTCGATGAAGCGCTGATCGAAGTGATCCGCGCGCGACTCGGTGCGTTCGGACCGCTGCCGTTATCGGCGATTGCCGAACCGCTCGCGCTGCCGACCACTCAAGTCAATCAAGCCCTCGCCCAACTGGAGCGCGAAGGTTATGTGCTGCGTGGTCAATTCACGCCGAAACTCAATGTCGAAGAATGGTGCGAACGCCACCTGCTCTCGCGCATTCATCGCTACACGGTCAAGCGTCTGCGCCGGGAAATCGAACCGGTAGCGCTGCAGGATTTCATGCGGTTTCTGTTCGACTGGCAGCATCTGTCACCCTCGACGCGCGGCCAGGGCAGCACCGTGTTGCCGGCGATTGTCGGCCAGTTTGAAGGCTACGCGGCGGCGGCTTCAGCGTGGGACAGCGACCTTCTCCCGGCGCGGCTCAAGGATTATTCGCCGAGCTGGCTGGATGAGCTGTGCCGCAACGGCAAACTGGTGTGGACGCGCCTCAGTGCCCGGCAAAAAGTCAGTGGCACGGCATTGCGCAGCACGCCGATTGTGTTGCTACCGCGTAGTCAGGTCGGCCTATGGAGTGCGCTGGCCGAACAGACCCCAGTGAGCGAACTCTCGCCAAAAACCCAGAAGGTTTTTGAAGCCTTGAGCCAGCACGGCGCGCTGTTTTTCGATGAGCTGATTCATGAAGCGCACCTGCTACGCACCGAGCTGGAAATCGCCTTGCAGGAACTGGTCGGCGCCGGCCTGGTGAACGCCGACAGCTTCGCAGGCCTGCGCGCATTGATCACCCCGGCAAGCAAGCGCCAGCAGCGCAGCAGTCGCCGTGGGCGCGGCGCTTTTATCGGTGGAATGGATGACGCCGGGCGCTGGGCCTTGCTGCGGCGTGGGGCGGCTGTGGATAACAGCGAGACGCTGGAACATATCGCGATGACGTTGTTGCGGCGCTATGGCGTGGTGTTCTGGCGCTTGCTGGAGCGTGAGGCGGACTGGTTGCCGAGTTGGCGCGAATTGCTGCGCACGTTTCATCGGCTGGAAGCGCGCGGCGAGATTCGTGGCGGGCGGTTTGTCAGTGGTTTGGCGGGGGAACAGTTTGCCTTGCCCGAGGCGATTCCATTGTTGCGCGAAGTACGGCGGCGGCCGCATGACGGCAGTCTGGTCGCGGTGTGCGGGGTGGATCCGCTGAATCTGGCCGGGACGTTGTTACCGGGGGTAAAAGTGCCGGCGTTGGTGAGTAATCGGTTGGTGTATCGCGATGGATTGCCGGCGGCGGCGGAGATTGCCGGCAAGCAGCAGTTTTGGCTGGAGCTGGATCAGATTGATATGGAGCATGTGCGCGGCAAATTGATCCGGCATTGAGGGTGTTTGGGCTGACGTCTTCGCGAGCAGGCTCGCTCCCACAGTTTGATCGCGTTCCCCCT
>NZ_JBSVXS010000009.1:0-105501 GCF_054070155.1 Pseudomonas sp. SDT291_1_S447 | reverse complement strand
AGGACACCGCCCTTTCACGGCGGTAACAGGGGTTCGAGTCCCCTAGGGGACGCCACGATTACCCGCTCTGCGGGATTTTATAAGGGTCATTCAATTATTGAATGGCCCTTTTGTTTGTCTGGCGTTTGGCCAATTCTCCTTTTTCCTTACACTGTGCTTCAGACCAGCGGTCATATCCTTGACTTGCAGAATATTATTATGCGAATAATATTCTAGTCGTAATATTCGGAGGCAACGATGAACGATAAAAAAGCTCAAACCCGCGAACGCATCCTTAAGGCTGCCAGCGCCGCACTGATTCAGCGTGGCCCGGCCGACCCGAGCGTGGGCGAAGTGATGGGCGCAGCCGGCCTCACCGTCGGTGGCTTCTATGCGCACTTCGAAAGCAAGGACGCAATGATGCTCGAAGCGTTCAAGCAATTGCTCGGCCGCCGCCGCGACCTGATTGCCGACATGGATGCCGAACTGACCGGCGAAGAGCGCCGCGCCCTGGTCGCCGCGTTCTACCTGTCGCGCAAGCATCGTGATTCCAGCGACGCCGCGTGCCCGATTCCAGCGTCCATCGGCGAATTGGGTCGTCTGCCGGAATCGTTCCGCATTGCGCTGAACGAACACCTGGAGTTGATGATTGCGCAGTTGGCGTCCAGCCCTGAGGACACCGACAAAGCCTTGGCCGACGTGGCCTTGATGGTGGGTGGTCTGGCGCTCGCAAGGGCGCTGGGCCCGGGAGATTTATCCGATCGATTGCTGCGCGCTGCCAAGTCGGCGGTGCGTTGACCTGAAGGCAACACGCCTGAGGAGAGAGCGATGAACACGTTGAAGTGGGTTCGTGGCGTTAATGGCACCTTGGGCTGGATTGCACCGCAACGGGTAGCGAGCAAAATGCGTCTGGCGTTCATGACGCCACGTTCGCTGCCGCTAAGGGATTGGGAGCTGCCGCTGCTGGCCAGTTCCGAACGCATCACCTTGCGCTTCGGTCTCTCGGCGCTGCGCTGGGGCCAAGGCCCGGCGGTGCTGCTGATGCATGGTTGGGAAGGGCGGCCAACCCAGTTCGCCGCGCTGATCACCGCGCTGGTCGAGGCCGGTTATACCGTTGTTGCGCTGGATGGCCCGGCCCACGGGCGTTCGCCGGGGCGTGAAGCCAATGTCGTGTTGTTCGCTCGGGCGATGCTTGAAGCGGCTGCCGAGTTGCCGCCACTGCAAGCGGTCATCGGTCATTCCATGGGCGGCGCCAGCGCGATGCTCGCCGTGCAATTGGGCTTGCGCACCGAAACCCTCGTCAGCATCGCCGCGCCTGCGCGCATTCTCGGGGTGTTGCGGGGTTTTGCACGCTACGTCGGCATGCCGCCCCGGGCGCGTTCGGCCTTTATTCGTCAGGTCGAACAAGATGTCGGGATGCGCGCCGCCACGCTCGACGTTGCCCACTATCAACTGGATATGCCCGGCCTGATCGTGCATGCCGAGGACGACAACTTCGTCTCGGTCAAAGAATCGCAACTGATCCACGAATCCTGGTTCGACAGCCGCCTGTTGCGCCTTGAAGGCGGCGGCCATCAGCGTGTGCTGGCCGACCCTCGGGTGGTTGATGGCGTGTTATCACTGCTGGCCGGCCGCAGCCTTCAGGCGCGCCAATCGGCGTGAGCTCCGTTACACTGCCCCGGTTGAATACATTGACCGGGAGTGGGGCATGGGCTGGGATCGGGCAACGCCGTTTACCATTGATCTGCAAGTAGGCGCCGAGGACATCGACGGGCTGGGCCACGCGAACAACGCGGTGTACGTGACCTGGCTCGAGCGCTGCGCCTGGCGCCACTCGCAGCGTCTGGGCCTGGATCTGGTCGAGTATCGGCGACTGGATCGAGCGATGGCCGTGGTGCGCCATGAGATCGATTATCTGGCTGCGGCCTATGAAGGTGACGAACTGCAATTGGCGACCTGGATCGTCGATTGGGATCAGCGCCTGAAAATGACCCGGCATTTCCAGCTCAAGCGCCCGAGCGACAACACCACTCTGCTGCGTGCGCAGACCACGTTTGTCTGCATTGAACTGTCCACGGGCAAGCCCAAGCGCATGCCGGTCGAGTTCATTGAGGGCTATGGCCCGGCGATCCAGATCCCGGAATCTGCCCGAATCTAAACTGTAGGAGTGAGCCTGCTCGCGATAGCGGTGTGTCAGCCAACATATGCCTCATTGACACACCGCCTTCGCGAGCAGGCTCGCTCCCACAAGGTTTCTGCGATTTCTTGCGATATCCAGTAAACTGCCGCACGTTTTTCTTCAAGTAGTGTTTTCCCATGCAAATTGCTCTGGCGCCCATGGAGGGGTTGGTCGACGACATCCTCCGCGACGTGCTGACCCGCGTTGGCGGCATCGACTGGTGCGTGACCGAATTCATTCGCGTCAACGACCAGTTGCTCACCCCGGCCTACTTTCACAAGTTCGGCCCTGAGCTGCTCAACGGCGCGCGCACCGCATCCGGTGTGCCATTACGCGTGCAATTGCTCGGCTCCGATCCTGTATGCCTGGCGGAAAACGCTGCACTGGCCTGCGAACTCGGCTCCGAAGTGATCGACCTCAACTTCGGCTGCCCGGCCAAGACTGTGAACAAATCTCGGGGCGGCGCCGTGCTGCTCAAAGAGCCGGAATTGCTTAACCAGATCGTCGAGCACGTGCGCCGCGCCGTACCTGCGCATATTCCCGTCACCGCGAAAATGCGCCTGGGCTTCGATAGCCCCGACGGTTCGCTGGTCTGCGCCACGGCATTGGCTGAGGGCGGCGCCGAGCACATCGTGGTTCACGCCCGTACGAAAATGGACGGCTACAAACCACCAGCACACTGGGAGTGGATCCCGCGCGTGCAGGACGTAGTCAAAGTCCCGGTGTTCGCCAACGGCGATATCTGGAGCGTCGAAGACTGGCGGCGTTGCCGCGAAATCAGTGGTGTGGAAGACATCATGCTCGGTCGCGGTCTGGTGTCGCGCCCGGATCTGGCCAAGCAGATCGCCGCCGCCCGCGCTGGTGAAGAAGTGGTCGAGATGAGCTGGGCCGAGCTGATGCCGTTGATCCAGGACTTCTGGTTGCAAGCCAAAGCGCAGATGACTGCACGCCAATCGCCGGGCCGATTGAAGCAATGGCTGGCGATGCTGACGCGCAATTATCCCGAGGCGGCTGAGCTGTTCACCGTCCTGCGCCGTGAGACCGAACCGGATCATGTTTCGCGTTTACTCGGTCTGCCGGTGGCCGAAGCGGCCTGAAAAAATCTGCAAATAATCTCTTGAAATCATTTCAGCGGTCCCTATCTAAGGGTTACGCGATGCCGAATTCGGGTCGCGGAGTCAAAAAACCTTGCTGATTGTTTTCAGGAGATTTGAACCATGAGTACTGCATTTTCCCTCGCGCCACTGTTCCGTTCCTCGGTAGGTTTCGATCGTTTCAACGACCTGTTCGAAACTGCCCTGCGCAACGAACCAGGCAGCAGCTACCCACCTTACAACGTCGAAAAACACGGTGATGATCAATACCGCATCGTCGTAGCGGCAGCCGGTTTCCAGGAAGAAGACCTGGAACTGCAAGTCGAAAAAGGTGTGCTGACCATCAGTGGTGGCAAGCGTGATGCCAACGAAGGCGTGACCTTCCTGCACCAGGGCATCGCTCAGCGTGCGTTCAAGCTGTCCTTCCGCCTGGCCGATCACATCGAGATCAAGGCTGCCGATCTGAAAAACGGTCTGCTGAGCATCGACCTGTTGCGGGTGATCCCGGAAGAAGCGAAAGCCAAACGCATCCCGATCAACGGGACGCAGAAGCCGGCGCTGCAGCACTGAGTCATGTGCCGCAACACAATCGTCTGAACGGACGATGAGCCGCTGAATGAAGGCCCCGATACGTCGGGGCCTTTTTTGTGCGCGCAAGAAAACCGTTGTTCGACTTTGCCACTGGCGGCGGTTTCTCTACAATCCGCGGCAGTTTTGCCGACCCCCATTCCTCACCGGTCGGCCTGGAGCCTTTTTTCATGGACGAGATTCAACAGCGCTGGCTGTGCGCCCTGTCTGCACCCATGGCGGCGATCAATACCGGCGCCAGCTACGACGACCCCGCGTTCTGCGACGATCGCTACATCGACCTGAAGGACAGTTGGGGGATCGATGACCGTGGCCAGCTGTTCGACATGCTCGTACGGATGACCGACGACGGCCATGCCAAGCACCTCAGCGCGGCCTACTTGGCGTGGCAGCGCTGTCTGCCGAGTGAATGGCAGGCCTTGCTGGACGATCTCTCCCCCCGCGAACGCATCCTGCATGAGTTTGCCAGTCGCACGTTCGGCAGTTGCGGGCCGGGCGGGATTTTGTCCTGGGACTATGGCCGCATGGGCTTTCTCTTGCGTTGCGCGGTGCGCAATCAGTGGGTCGACCTGGACGAAAGCAATTGGCTGCACAGTCGTTTGGCCCTCAGAGCGCAATTTCACTACGGTAGCTGGATGGCTTACTTCGATGGCTTTGTCGTGGGCCGGACGTTTTGGTCCTGCCTGAGTGCCAGCGACGATGAGCTGGCGCGCGAACTCGATCGACAAGGCGCCAGCGCCCTTAACGTGCGGATTGCCCGTGGCCTTGCGGCGAACATCCCTCAGTTTCTGGCTGATTTGCCGTGGCACATGGAAATTGATCTGCCGCCACGTCCGGCATCGCTCAAGGAGTTCGACTGGTCATGAGTTGCTGGATCCGCCTGGGCATCGAGCCTACTAACGACGAAACCCTGATTCGCAACGCCTACCGCGCACGCTTGCCGGCACATCACCCGGAGACTGACCCGCAAGGCTTCCAGGCGCTGCGCATGGCCTACGAAAACGCCCTGCGTCTGGCGCGTGAAGATGAGGAAGAAGAGCCCCAGGACGAGTACGAGTCCCAAGCCTCAGAACAGACTGTCGTTGAGGTCCCTCCAGTGTTCGGGGAGTTTTGCGAGCTGCTGGATGATCCCGCGCGCCGGTTCAATTTTGCCGCGTGGCAGGCCTTTGTCCGAGGGCTGGATGAGCTGTCGCTGGACGTGCTCGATGAACTCAACTGGGCGCTGTACCACCGGATGGCCGACGCCGGTCCGTTGTCGTACCGTTGCGCGAATCTGTTGGCCAAGCGTATGGCCTGGGATCAACAGTTGCTGGATCTGGGTTTCGACGACGCACATCGGGTGGAATCCTTTCTCCAGCGTATCGAAACGCCGGACCCGTTCGATACGGATCTGATGAGCACATGGTCAGAGGCTGCGCAGACCGAATCACTGTGGTACGCCCGCAGCCTCGACTTCATCTTCAACCAGCGTCCACTGCCTGAGTTCGCCGACTTCGCCAGTCAGCACACCTGCCTGCCGTTGCCGGATGATGCCGCGTTTCTCAAGCGTCTGTTGGTGCAGTTCACTCAGGCAGGTATTGGCGGGCCGACGTTTTTGCAGTGCTGTGTCGAACAGCAGCTTGCCGCATCGGATGATGTCGACTGGCTTTACCTGTTGGCGTGCCAGAACAGTCTGCTGGGGCGCGACGATCAGGCATTGCCGTGCTGGATCAGGCTGTGGAACGAGCATCGCCATCCGATGGCGGAAAGTCGTCTGCTGGAGCTGTGTGCCAAGCGCCAGCCGACTTTTCTGCCCCTGTTGATTCAGGCATTCGATCGCCTGCAGGGTATTTCTGCCTGGCCAGAGGATCTTGGCGATGACGGCCAAGTGTATGGCTGTCCGTCACAACATCCCGAGACGCTGAACCGTTGGCTGGGTGTCGGGCGGTTAAAGCTTGAGAGCCTTGCGCACAGTTTTGTCGATTGGCGCATGAGCGGTGATGAACTGCCCTTGCTCGCGCAATTGCTCGGCGAAAATGCCGACAGCCGATTGCTGCATCTGTACCGCCACGCCTGGGCGTTGCACCGGGGTGATTCGGCGTTGTTGCAGCAGATTGTGGATGCACCGCTGCCGATCGATGCCCTCGAAAGCCTGGTGATGAGTGGGTTCAAATATCAGGCTGAGCAGCACCTGCGCTGGTTGCGCAGGGCGCCGATTGTGTTGGCCATGAGCGCGTTCAGCGATGCGGATTCAGGTTCGCGGCCCTTGCCGCAGGTGCTGACCGACGGCGAGCTGCATAAGGTCTGTCGTCTGTGGTTGCGTCGCTTGCGGCCTTACAACGACGCTGCGCTGGAACGACTGGCAGACGCGTTCACGCTGGCCGCGGTCAAAGATGATTGTGACTTGTCCGAACTCGATTTGATTCTGCAGTTGAGCCGGCGCGGGATTCAGTTGCCACCCGTGGGGCTGGGTGAGGCCACTTGGGAGTGGCATGCGCAGACTTTGTTTTTGCTGGCGTTGCTGGAACAACCCGAACGCTGGTTGCAGTTGATTGACGCGCAGTGCCTTGAGCGCCTGTCATTCAATCCGGCTCATCCTTTGAGTCGACTGCAGCCACTGCTGCGGCGCTTGCTGCGCGAGCAAGGCAATTGCAACGGTTTGCTCGGATGGCTGCAAGGCAATGATCCGGTGCACGGTTTGTTGGTGCAGCAATTGTTCAGCGTAGAGCAGGCACTCGACAGTGTCCGGTTGCCTGCCAATACCCTGCTTTACACCTGCCTCGAAAGTGATCGTGCGGCATGCGGCGACGATTTGCTGGGATTGATGATGTTCTGGGGCGTGCTCTATCACGATCCGAGTCTGAGTGCCGAACAGCATCGCGCATTGCTGCAATCGATCGCTGCGATCAGTTGTGAAGACGATTGGTTCGAAGGCTTCCGCGACGGTTTGATCAAAGGCGAACCGGTGTGGCCGCCGCGCAAAGTGCTGACCGATTTTGGTGTCGACAAACTGCTGGCGTACGAGACGCTTGATGCGCTCAAGGGCTTGATTCGTTATGGCGCTGCCGGGGTGCCGAAAACGCGCGTCCTGCGCCAACTGCAACAGGGCAAGGACGATGTGCAGAACAGTGTTGGGTTGCGCCTGGCCCTTTGCGCGATATTGTCCTGGTCGGAACGATTACTGCTGGCGAAAAGCGATGTGCAGCCGGTACCGGCGACAGCGATCTGGCGTCTCGGCTCGCGGTTGGGGCGCAAGGCTTTTATCGCTCAGATCTTGGGGTGTTTGGTGATTGCGCCGGTGGCAGGGCTGATCAGTGGCACCACGGGCGCTGGCATTCTTATCCTGCTATTGGGCGTGCTGCTGGTGTTCGGCGCCATTCTGCGTCGCTTGCACGACATGGGCCGGGGCATTCCGACGTTGCTGATTTTCATGGCGCTGACGCCGGTTCTGCCATTTTTGCCGTTGGTGTTGTTCGGGCTTGCCGGTGACAAGTTGCCCAACCGCTATGGTGTGCCGCCGGACAGCGGCGATAGCGAGACGCTGTCCGGCGGCCTGCAGGCTGCCTTGCGGCGGCTCAACGGCTAGAGACGCAGTTGATCCAGCGCCTTGTTCAGCTCTGAGCGATGGCTGGCGATCTCCGCGGGTTGCTGGCCGCTGAGCACGCTGGTGAAGTTGTGCAGCCATTCGGCAATGTGCTCGCGTTGCTCGCCCAGACTCTGCATCCATGCCCGCTCCAGACGAGCCAGCAATGTGCGGTTGGGCAGAGCATCGCGTGGATGGACCTTCAGCGTCGACAGCCGGTTATGGCTGTCGCGGCGCGCTTGCTCGTCCAGACCGGTGGGGCTGCGATCAATGCTGTGACTGTGACGCTCGCCGGTTTCGAGCAGGGTGACGTCGACTTCGAGCAAACCGTTGATGTCATAGCTGAAGCGCACGTCCAGTTCCTGGATGTGTTGAGTTGGCGTCAACGTCACATCGAAAGCATCAATGAGAATGTTGTCGCATACCCACGGCCGCTCACCCTGATAGACAGCGATGCGCAGCACTGTTTGCTTAGGTTGGGTGGTGTAATAGCGCTCCACCCTTGACGTCGGAATGATGGTGTTACGTTCGATGATGGGCGAGAAGGCACCTTTGATGTCTTCGCCACGCATGGTCGCAATCCCCAGCGTATACGGGCAGACATCCGTCAGAATCAACTCTTCGACCGCCCCGTCGCGCGCCTTGCACGCTGCTTGCGTCGCCGCCCCGAGCGCAACAATGGTATCCGGATCAAGATGCCGGTATGGCAGGCGCCCGAACAGCGTGGCGACCATTTGCTGCACCGCCGGCATGCGCGTGGCACCGCCGACCAGCACCAGGCTGTCGAGATCGCGAGGTTTGAGGCGAGCATCACGCAGCGCTTGTTCGATCGGCGCGCGCAAACGCGCCAGCAACGGTTCCCAGATTTTTACCGCAGCGGCTTCGTCCAATGACCATTCGAAGGTCTTGTCGGCGTAGCGCCAGCTCAGGTGTTGAGTGCCTTCGCCGAGTTTGCATTTGAGCTGCTCAAGGGCATCACCGAGGCTGGCCATGCTTTGCGCATCGACCATTGCCGGGGTCAGTTGCCAGTGTTTCAGACAGGCCTGCAACAGCGCGGCAGTGAAGTCTTCACCGCCGAGAAAGTTGTCGCCGGTGGAGGCGTGCACTTCGATCAGTGGCAAGGCGTATTCCAGCACCGTGACGTCGAAGGTGCCGCCGCCGAGATCGAAGATCAGCGTGCGTTCGAATTTCTGCTCATGCAGTCCGTAAGCCATGGCGGCGGCAGTCGGTTCGTTGATCAGGCGCGTCACCGAGAGCCCGGCCAGTTCGGCGGCGAACAGCGTGCGTTTGCGTTGTTCATCGCTGAAATACGCCGGCACGGAAATCACCGCTTCCGACACCGGGTGGCCGAGAAAGGCTTCGGCGTCCTGCTTGAGTGAGCCGAGCACCAGCGCCGACAACTCTTCGGGGCTGAACTGACGTGTGCCGAGCTGGACTTGTTTGTCGCTGCCCATGAAGCGCTTGAACGCCGCAGCGCTGCGTTCCGGGTGCGTCGTCAGGCGGGCGCGGGCGGCTTTGCCGACCAGAATGGTGTCGTCTTCATCGAGGCTGATCACCGAGGGCGTCAGCACATCGCCCAGAGCGTTGGGAATCAGTCGGGCCTGACCGTCCTGCCAGACGGCGATCAGGCTGTTGGTGGTGCCAAGGTCGATGCCCAGCAAAGCCGGGCGGGGGAGGGTTGCATCCTGCATGACAGATCTCGAAACGGCGCAAAAAACGCGACCCTACAGGTTGCCGCAAACCGTGGCAATTGCGCGTCTGTTGCAACGTGCAGCGGTTATGGCAGGAGCTTTTTCAGATCCTCCAGCGCAACCGGTCGACTGTGCAGATAACCCTGATACAGATGGCAGCCCAGACCTTGCAGGAACGCCAGTTGTTCCGGGGTCTCCACACCTTCGGCAATCACCTCCAGCTCGAGGCTGCGCGCCATGGCGACAATCGCGCGAATGATCTCGGCATCGTTGGGGTCAGTGGTCGCATCACGAATAAACGACTGATCGATTTTCAGCGTGTCCACCGGCAGCCGCTTGAGGTAAGTCAGCGACGAATAACCGGTGCCGAAGTCGTCCATGGCGAAGCTCACGCCGAGCTTTTTCAGGCGGCGCATTTTGCTGATGGTGTCTTCCAGGTTCTGGATGACGATGCCTTCGGTGATTTCCAGTTTCAGCAGCGAGCAGGGCAGACCGTGGCTCGTCATGCTGTGTTCGATGCGCTCGACGAAATCGTTCTGACGGAACTGTCGCGGGCTGATGTTGACGCACAGGCTGAAATTCAGCGGGTCGACCAGTTTCAGCGCAATCAGTTGTTTGAAGGCATTGCAGGCTTCGTCGAGGATCCACGTGCCGACTTCGAGAATCAGGCCGCTGTCTTCCAGCACCTTGATGAACTCGGTAGGCGACTGCGCGCCCAGTTCCGGGTGATTCCAGCGCACCAGGGCTTCGGCGCCGATGATGCGGTTGTCGCGGGCATCGACCTGCGGCTGAAAGTGCACGTTGAATTCACCGCGCGACAGCGCCAGACGCAGGTCGGTCTCCATGCGCAGCCGTTCGCTGGCGGCCTTCTGCATGGTGTTGTGATACATCTGCGTGGTGTTGCGCCCGGAATCCTTGGCCCGGTACAGAGCAATGTCGGCGCGTTTGAGCAGATCAGTCGGCGTCGAGCCGTGGTCGGGAATCAGCGCCACGCCGATGCTCGGCGTCACCTGCAGGCGCTGGCCGTCGAGGAACATCGGTTCCGAGAGCAATTCGCGCAGGGTGTCGGCCAGATTGCGCACTTGCGTGCTGACTTCATTGCGCGAGCCTTCGAGACCGCTGAGCAGCACGACAAATTCGTCGCCGCCGAGGCGTGCGACCGTATCTTCCATGCGCACACTGGCTTCGAGCCGCGCGGTGATGATCTTCAGCACCGTATCTCCGACCGGATGGCCGAGGGAGTCGTTGATGTGCTTGAAGTGATCGAGATCGAGAAACAACAAGGCACCGCGCAGGTTGTGGCGCTTGAGCAGGGCGATCTGCTGGCTCAGGCGATCCATCAGCAGGGCGCGGTTGGGCAAGTTGGTCAGCGGATCGTGATAGGCCAGATGCCGAATCTGCGCTTCGGCGTTTTTCAACAGGCTGACGTCCCGCGCGGTCAGCAGCAGGCACGCGGTTTCATTTAGCGTGATCGGCTCGACAGAGACTTCCACCGTCAGCATTTCCCCGCGTTTGTTGCGCCCGAGCATTTCCTGATGGTGCACGCGACCTTTGATTTGTAACTCGGCGAGTAAGGCCGAGCGCTGTTTTTCCTCGGCCCAGATACCGACCTGATACACGGTTTTGCCTACGACCTCTTCGGCGCGATAGCCAGTGAGACGGCAGAAGCCGTCGTTGACCTCCAGATAACGCCCGGTGTCGCGTTCGGTGATGGTGATTGCGTCGGGGCTGGAGTGGAACGCCTTGGCGAATTTCTCTTCACTGGCTTTCAGCGCTGCTTCCGAGCGCTGCTGCTGGGTAATGTCGCGCAGGGTGGTGACGATGCAGGGCTGATCGCCGACGCTGATCTGTCGGCTGGAGATCACACAGGTCAGCGACTGGCCGTCCTTGTGCTGGACGATGATCGCGACATTGCTCAAACCCTGTTCGCGGATGACCCGTTCAATGCGTTGCAGGCTTTTTGCCGAGGCGTCCCACAGGCCGATTTCTTCGGCGGTGTGGCCAATCACGTCGGCGGCGCTCCAGCCGAAAGTCTGGGTAAAACTGTTATTGATTTCGATGAACTCGCCACTGTCCTGGCGGGTGACGCAGATCGGGTCCGGGCTGACCTGGAACAGCGTGGCGAATTTCTCTTCCGAGGCCACCAGCCGCTGCTCGCGCTCGACCTGATCAGTGATGTCGAGCAAGGTGCCGGCCATGCGCAGCGGCGCGCCGTTATCATCACGATAGAGGCGGGCGCGGCTTTCCAGATAGCGCGAACTGCCGTCCGGCAGTTGCACGCGATAGGTCAGTTGATAATTGCCCGCCGGGCCTTCGCGCAGGCTGCGGTAGGCGTCGCGCATGCTGTCGCGCTCTTCGCCGGGTACGCCTTCAAAAAACTCTTCAAACGATTCATGAAACGGTATCGGCTCGAGCCCGTGCAATTGCGCGGCCCGCGCCGAGCCGTAGAGCATGCCGCTGGGGATGTGCCAGTCCCAGGTGCCGAGTTGCGCCGAGTCCAGCGCCAGATCGAGGCGTTCCTGGCTGTCCTTCAAGGCGTGTTCGGCGGCTTTGCGTTCGGTGGTGTCGAGGAAGGTGCTGAGCAGATACGGCTGACCTTCAAGTTCGACTTTCTGCGCACTGAGAATGCCATCGTGAATTTGCCCGTTACTGGCGCGAAACTGCACCTCCATGCTGATCAGTTCGCCCTTGGTGTTGGTCTTCTTGACCAGTTCGGCGCGCTGCTCGGGATGCACCCACAGGCCCAGTTCCAGCGTGGTACGACCGATGGCGCTCTGTACCGGCCAGCCGAACAGGCTTTCGAAATACTGATTGGCTTCGCTGATCAGACCGTCTTCCTGGCGGGTCAGCAAGACCATGTTCGGGCACAGGTGAAAAAGTGTCGCGAAACGTTTCTCAGAACTGCTCAGGGCCTGTTCGCGTTGGCGCTGGTGGGTGATTTCACGAATCACCCCGATCATTCGGGGGCGGCCGTTTTTATCCGGCAGCAGGCTGCCGCTGATCTCCAGCCAGTGCAGGCTGCCGTCGGGCCAGCGAATGCGGTGGTGCATCGCCTGTTCCAGCGGTGCGCCGGCAATTACCGCGTGGAAGGCGCGAACGGTTTTCGCCCGGTCTTCCGGCGGCAGCAGATCGAGGTATTCCAGATCTTCGGGCAGCGGTTGCCGAGGATCGAAGCCGAACAATGCCTGGGTGCCACGCGACCAACTGATCTGCCCGCGCTCGATGTCCCAATACCAGGCGCCGAGCCGCGCGCCGTTGAGCGCCGCCAGCAATTGCGGCGCGCTTTCCCAGCTCTGCTCGGAATGACGCGGGTCAATTGCTTGAATACGCGGCATCGGCGGAATTCGGTCAACAGATTTCGGCATTGTGGACAGGCCTTGAGCTGATGGTGGCGTTAGGCACAGGAGCAGCGGCTCTATAGGAGTAGCACAAGTTGGCCTCAAGTCCCTGGCAGATCGATTTGTGCATCCAGCAACGCCATAAAGGCTCTTGCCGCGTTCGAGAGCGTCCGTTCAGTGTGCAGGATATAGCCTAGCTGGCGACTGAGCTGTATGCCCGGCAATACGATGCTCGCCACCTGCTCATCGAGCATGGTGCGCGGCAAAACGCTCCAGGCCAGGCCGATCGAGACCATCATCTTGATGGTTTCCAGATAGTTGGTACTCATGGCGATGTTCGGCGTCAGCCCTTGGGCCTCGAACAAGCGTTGGACAATATGGTGGGTGAAGGTGTTGCCACCGGGGAAAACCGCCGGATGACCGGCGATGTCCGCCAGATTGACCGGGCCATTGCTGATCAGCGAATGCTCCGGGGCGACCACGAAATCCAGCGGGTCATCCCACACCGGTGTGGCTTTGACCAGTGTGTGTGGCTCAGGCGCGAGGGTGATGACCGCCAGTTCGGCACGGCCGTGGAGAATTTCTTCGTAGGCCACTTCCGAATCAAGGAACTGAATATCCAGCGCCACTTGTGGGTAACGGCGGGTGAATTCCCGTAAAAGCGGCGGCAAACGGTGCAAACCGATGTGGTGACTGGTGGCGAGGGTCAGGCGCCCGCTGACTTCACCGGTGAGGTTGGTCAGGGCGCGGCGGGTGTCATCGAGCACGTTGAGAATCTGATAAGCCCGGGGCAGCAGGGCGCGGCCAGCCTCGGTCAGACCGACTTCACGGCCCAGTCGATCGAACAGGCGTACCTTCAATTGCTGCTCCAGACCGGCGATGCGTTTGCTGATCGCTGGCTGCGTCAGGTGCAGGCGTTCGCCGGCGCCGGAGAAGCTGCCGGTCTCGGCAATCGCGATAAAAGCGTTGAGGTTGGCCAGATCCATGTTCGTATTCCAGTTGGTTATCCAAAGCATAAAAAATATGAATTTGAGTTATTTAATCTAACCCCATAGGATCGGCCTCACAAGCCAAAGGGTTATTGATAAGCCCAGGGCATAGAAACAAGCTGATGAGGAACCGTCTGATGGCCGGCAAAACGCTCTACGACAAGCTCTGGGATTCGCATTTGGTCAAGCAGCGCGACGATGGCTCGGCGCTGATCTATATCGATCGTCACATCATTCACGAAGTGACGTCGCCGCAAGCCTTTGAAGGCCTGCGTCTGGCCGGGCGCAAGCCTTGGCGCATCGATGCCAACATCGCGACCCCGGACCACAACGTACCGACCACCCCGGAACGCAAGGGCGGCATCGAAGCGATTGCCGATCAGGTCTCGCGTTTGCAGGTTCAGACCCTCGATGACAACTGCGATGAATACGGCATTGTCGAGTTCAAGATGAATGACGTGCGCCAAGGCATCGTTCACGTCATCAGCCCGGAGCAGGGCGCGACCTTGCCGGGCATGACCGTGGTCTGCGGCGACTCGCACACCTCGACCCACGGCGCGTTCGGCGCTCTGGCGCACGGTATCGGCACTTCCGAGGTCGAGCACGTGCTCGCCACCCAGTGCCTGGTCGCGAAGAAAATGAAGAACATGCTGGTGCGCGTTGAAGGGCAATTGCCGTTCGGCGTGACCGCCAAGGACATCGTCCTCGCGGTGATCGGCAAGATTGGCACCGCCGGCGGTAACGGCCATGCCATCGAATTCGCTGGCAGCGCGATCCGCGACTTGTCCGTCGAAGGCCGCATGACCATCTGCAACATGTCCATCGAAGCCGGCGCCCGCGTTGGCCTGGTGGCAGCGGATCAGAAGACCGTCGACTACGTGAAGGGCCGTCCATTCGCACCAAAAGGCGCGGAATGGGACATGGCCGTCGAAGCCTGGAAAGATCTGGTTTCCGACGCCGACGCCAAGTTCGACAGCGTGGTTGAACTCGACGCTGCGCAGATCAAGCCGCAAGTCAGCTGGGGTACTTCCCCGGAAATGGTTTTGGCCGTTGATCAGAACGTGCCGGATCCGGCCAAAGAGATGGATCTGGTCAAACGCGACTCGATCGTCCGCGCCTTGAAATACATGGGTTTGACTGCCAATCAGGCGATCACCGACATTCAGCTGGATCGCGTGTTCATCGGTTCCTGCACCAACTCGCGGATCGAAGATTTGCGCGCTGCGGCAGTGATTGCCAAGGGCCGCAAAGTCGCGTCGACCATCAAGCAAGCGATCGTGGTGCCGGGCTCGGGTCTGGTGAAAGCTCAGGCTGAGGCCGAAGGTCTCGACAAGATTTTCCTCGAAGCCGGTTTCGAATGGCGTGAGCCGGGTTGCTCGATGTGCCTGGCGATGAACCCGGACCGTTTGGAGTCCGGCGAGCATTGCGCCTCGACCTCCAACCGTAACTTCGAAGGCCGTCAGGGCGCCGGTGGCCGTACCCACCTCGTCAGCCCGGCCATGGCGGCTGCGGCAGCGGTGAACGGTCGTTTCATCGACGTTCGTGAATTGATTTAAAGGAGCGCAGCATGAAAGCTTTTACCCAGCACACTGGTCTTGTCGCGCCTTTGGATCGTGCCAACGTCGACACCGACCAGATCATTCCGAAGCAGTTCTTGAAGTCGATCAAGCGCACCGGTTTCGGCCCGAACCTGTTCGACGAGTGGCGTTACCTCGATGTCGGCCAGCCGTATCAGGACAACTCCAAACGTCCGCTGAACAAGGACTTCGTCCTCAACGCCGAGCGTTACCAAGGCGCCAGCGTGTTGCTGGCCCGCGAGAACTTCGGTTGCGGCTCCAGCCGTGAACACGCGCCGTGGGCCCTGGAAGAATACGGTTTCCGCAGCATCATCGCGCCGAGCTACGCCGATATCTTCTTCAACAACAGCTTCAAGAACGGCTTGTTGCCGATCATCTTGAGCGACGCTGAAGTCGATGAATTGTTTAAGCAGGTTGAGGCTGAGCCGGGTTATCAATTGCAGGTCGATCTGCAAGCGCAGACCGTGACCCGCCCGGATGGCAAGGTGTACAGCTTTGAGATTGATGCGTTCCGCAAGCATTGTCTGTTGAACGGTCTGGACGATATCGGTCTGACCTTGCAGGACGGCGATGCGATTGCGACGTTTGAGGCCAAGCATCGTGTGAGCCAGCCGTGGTTGTTCCGCGACGCATAATTTGCGTATGGCGAATGGCGCCATCGCGAGCAGGCTCACTCCTACAGGGGGACGCATTCCAAATGTAGGAGTGAGCCTGCTCGCGATGAGGCCCTCAAAAGCACCACAAGACTCACCCTAAAAAGGAAGTCCCATGACCAGCACCGTCCAGCACACCCAGGTCGTACAAAAGCAATTCGGTGAACAGGCCGCCGCCTACCTGAGCAGCGCGGTTCACGCTCAAGGCACCGAATTCGCACTGCTACAAGCTGAGCTGGCCGGGCAGGGCGAGGCGCGGGTACTGGACTTGGGTTGCGGCGCCGGTCACGTCAGTTTCCACGTCGCACCGCTGGTCAGGGAAGTGGTCGCCTACGACCTGTCGCAGCAAATGCTCGACGTGGTCGACGCCGCTGCCGTTGATCGCGGTTTCACCAACATCGCCACGGTCAACGGCGCAGCCGAGCGTCTGCCGTTTGCCGATGGCGAGTTCGAGTTCGTGTTCAGCCGTTATTCGGCGCATCACTGGAGCGATCTCGGTGTGGCCCTGCGCGAAGTGCGTCGGGTGCTGAAGCCGGGCGGTGTGGCGGCGTTCGTTGATGTGTTGTCACCGGGCAGTCCGTTGTTCGACACTTACCTGCAAAGCGTCGAAGTGCTGCGTGACACCAGTCATGTGCGCGATTATTCCGCCGCTGAGTGGCTGCGGCAGGTCAGCGAGGCCGGTTTGCATACTCGCAGCACCACGCGTCAGCGTTTGCGTCTGGAGTACAGCAGTTGGGTTGAGCGCATGCGTACACCGGAAGTGATGCGCGCCGCGATCCGCCAGTTGCAGCAGTCGATGGGCAACGAAGTGCGCGAATATTTTGAGATTGATGCCGATGGCTCGTTCAGTACCGATGTAATTGTATTGATGGCCGAGCGATAAGAATTTTTCCGGGCGTGCCGGTAAAGGCGCACCGACTGAAGACACGAGGAAAGCATGAGCAAGCAGATTCTGATTCTCCCAGGTGACGGTATTGGTCCGGAAATCATGGCCGAAGCGGTCAAGGTGCTGGAACTGGCCAACGACAAGTACAGCCTGGGCTTCGAGCTGAGCCATGACGTGATCGGTGGCGCCGCCATCGACAAGCACGGCGTGCCGCTGGCCGACGAAACCCTCGACCGCGCTCGTGCTGCCGACGCTGTGCTGTTGGGCGCCGTTGGCGGCCCGAAATGGGACACCATCGAACGTGACATCCGTCCTGAGCGCGGCCTGCTGAAAATCCGTGCGCAACTGGGCCTGTTCGGCAACCTGCGTCCGGCGATCCTGTACCCGCAACTGGCCGACGCTTCGAGCCTGAAGCCGGAAATCGTTGCCGGTCTGGACATCCTCATCGTTCGCGAGCTGACCGGCGGTATCTACTTCGGCGCGCCACGTGGCACCCGCACTTTGGAGAACGGCGAGCGTCAGTCCTACGACACGCTGCCGTACAGCGAAAGCGAAATCCGCCGCATCGCCCGCGTCGGTTTCGACATGGCCATGGTTCGCGGCAAGAAGCTCTGCTCGGTGGACAAGGCCAACGTGCTGGCCTCCAGCCAACTGTGGCGTGAAATCGTCGAAGAAGTGGCCAAGGATTACCCGCAAGTCGAACTGAGCCACATGTACGTCGACAACGCCGCCATGCAACTGGTGCGCGCACCGAAGCAGTTCGACGTGATCGTCACCGACAATATGTTCGGCGACATTCTGTCCGACGAAGCGTCGATGCTTACCGGTTCCATTGGCATGCTGCCTTCGGCCTCGCTGGATTCCAACAACAAGGGCATGTACGAGCCTTGCCACGGTTCCGCGCCGGATATCGCCGGTAAAGGCATCGCCAACCCGTTGGCGACCATTTTGTCGGTGTCGATGATGCTGCGTTACAGCTTCAATCTGCATGACGCGGCCGATGCCATCGAAAAAGCCGTTAGCGTTGTGCTCGATCAAGGGTTGCGCACTGGCGACATCTATTCGGCCGGTTGCAGCAAAGTCGGTACGCAGGAAATGGGCGACGCAGTAGTCGCCGCGCTGCGGAATCTGTAATCTCTCGGGCCCGCTGCGAAATTCAATACAAAGCAGCGGCCCACTTTTCAAGAAGGTGTAGTTGCGATGAAACGTGTAGGTCTGATCGGTTGGCGCGGGATGGTCGGTTCCGTGCTCATGCAGCGGATGCTGGAAGAGCAGGATTTCGATCTAATCGAGCCGGTGTTTTTCACCACGTCCAACGTCGGTGGCCAAGGCCCGTCCGTGGGCAAGGACATTGCTCCGCTCAAGGATGCTTACAGCATTGACGAGCTGAAGACCCTCGACGTGATTCTGACCTGCCAGGGTGGCGACTACACCAGCGAAGTGTTCCCCAAGCTGCGCGAAGCCGGCTGGCAGGGTTACTGGATCGACGCGGCCTCGAGCCTGCGCATGAACGATGACGCGGTGATCATTCTCGATCCGGTCAACCGCAAGGTCATCGACCAGCAGCTCGACGCGGGCACCAAGAACTACATCGGCGGCAACTGCACCGTCAGCCTGATGCTGATGGGCCTGGGCGGTCTGTTCGAGGCCGGTCTGGTCGAGTGGATGAGCGCCATGACCTATCAGGCGGCCTCCGGTGCCGGCGCGCAGAACATGCGTGAACTGATCAAGCAAATGGGCGCGACCCACGCCGCGGTCGCCGATCAACTGGCCGATCCGGCCAGCGCGATCCTCGACATCGACCGTCGCGTGGCCGACGCCATGCGCAGCGAAGCGTACCCGACGGAAAACTTCGGCGTACCTTTGGCCGGCAGCCTGATCCCGTGGATCGACAAGGAACTGCCGAACGGCCAAAGCCGTGAAGAGTGGAAAGCTCAGGCCGAGACCAACAAGATCCTCGGCCGCTTCAAGAGCCCGATCCCGGTCGACGGCATCTGCGTGCGCATCGGTGCGATGCGTTGCCACAGCCAGGCGCTGACCATCAAGCTGAACAAAGACGTGCCGATCGCCGATATCGAAGGGCTGATCAGCCAGCACAACCCTTGGGTCAAGCTGGTGCCGAACAACCGCGATATCAGCATGCAGGAGCTGAGCCCGACCAAGGTCACCGGCACCCTGAATGTGCCGGTTGGCCGTCTGCGCAAGCTGAACATGGGCTCGCAGTTCCTCGGCGCGTTCACCGTTGGCGACCAACTGCTGTGGGGCGCGGCCGAACCGCTGCGTCGCATGCTGCGGATTTTGCTCGAGCGTTGATTGCTTGAAGCAATGAAAGAGCCCGTGCCTTGAAAGAGGTGCGGGTTTTTTTATGCCTGGGGTTTCTCGGGTGTTTGTACCGGCCTCATCGCTGGCAAGCCAGCTCCCACAGTGTTCAGTGTTGTACACAAGATTCATGCACAACACAGAAACCTGTGGGAGCTGGCTTGCCAGCGAAGGGGCCGGTGCAGGCGCGGCAAATCCCCGGCAGAAATTGCCTGTGCGCCAGTCACCCGGTAAAGTGCCGCTCCCCCCGTTTCGCCAGAGGCTCGCACCATGACCCAGACCCTAGATATTGCCGTGATCGGCGCCACCGGTACTGTCGGCGAAACCCTCGTACAGATTCTCGAAGAGCGCAGCTTCCCGGTTGCTAACCTGCACCTGTTGGCGAGCAGCGAATCCGCCGGCAGTTCGGTGCTGTTCCGCAACAAGAACGTACGCGTTCGCGAAGTCGACGAGTTCGATTTCAGCAAGGTCAAACTGGTGTTCTTCGCCGCAGGCCCGGCAATTACCCTGAGCTACGCCGCCCGTGCCCACGCCGCCGGTTGCTCGCTGATCGACTTGTCCGGCGCGCTGCCGGCCGATCAGGCGCCGCAAATCGTGCCGGAAGCCAACGCCGAAGTGCTCGCCGGTCTGAAGGCGCCGTTCCAGGTCAGCAGTCCAAGCCCGTCGGCCACTTCGCTGGCCGTGGTGCTGGCGCCACTGCTCGAACTGGTCGATCTGCAATACCTCAATGTCACTGCCAATCTGGCCGTTTCCGCTCAGGGTCGTGAGGCCGTGACCGAGCTGGCGCGGCAGACCGCCGAATTGCTGAATATGCGCCCATTGGAACCGACTTTCTTCGATCGGCAGATGGCCTTCAACCTGCTGGCGCAGGTCGGCACGCCCGACGCGCAGGGCCATACGCTGCTGGAAAAACGCCTGGTACGTGAGCTGCGCCAGGTGCTGGCACAGCCTTTATTAAAGATTTCCGCAACTTGCGTTCAAGCCCCGGTGTTTTTTGGCGATAGCTTTAGCGTGACCTTGCAGTCAACGTCGGCTGTCGACCTGGCAAAAGTCAACGCTGCACTCGAAGATGCGCCGGGTATCGAGCTGGTCGAGGCCGGCGATTATCCGACCGCAGTCGGTGACGCGGTGGGGCAGGATGTTGTTTATGTCGGTCGCGTGCGCAGTGGTGTCGACGACCCGGCGGAACTAAATCTGTGGCTGACGTCAGATAACGTACGCAAAGGCGCGGCCCTTAACGCTGTGCAGGTGGCTGAGTTGTTGATAAAAGACCTGCTGTAAAAGATACTTGGCAACAATTTGTCGACTGATTCTAGGTGAGCGCTATGCTTGCCCAGATCGCTTGATAACGTGTCACCCTCCGGGACATTCCGGGGCATCAAAGAAATGATCGCGCGCGACATCTGTCGTCGTCGCGCGCAATGCCTTACGGCAGCGACAATCAATATCTTCTCGCTGGCCGAGGAACGTTCAAACAAAGGATGAGGCTATGGTTCAAGTTCGCAAACTGGTGTTAGCAATAGCGGCCGCCTCGGCGCTGTCCTCCGGTATGGCGCATGCCCTCGGGCTCGGGGAGCTGACCCTGAAGTCGACCCTGAACCAGCCGCTGGTGGCCGAGATCGAGCTGCTCGACGTCAAGGATCTCACCGCTGCCGAAGTGGTGCCGAGCCTGGCTTCACCCGAAGATTTTGCCAAGGCCGGCGTCGATCGCCAGGCCTTCCTCAACGATCTGACCTTCACTCCGGTGCTCAACGCCAGCGGCAAAAGCGTGCTGCGCGTCACCTCGAGCAAGCCGTTGTCGGAACCGATGGTCAAATTCCTCGTGCAGGTGATGTGGCCGAACGGCCGTCTGCTGCGCGACTACAGCGTGCTGCTCGATCCTTCGAAATTCTCGCCACAGACCGCTGATGCCGCCGCACAACCGGTGCCGTCGCAGACCATTGCTGCGCCCACCACTGGCGCTACGCACTCGACGCAATACACCACCACGCCGCGCGACACCTTGTGGGAAATCGCCGCGAAGGCGCGCAATGGTGGCTCGGTGCAGCAGACCATGCTGGCTATTCAGGCACTGAATCCGGATGCGTTCATTGGCGGCAACATCAACCGTCTGAAAACCGGTCAGGTGCTACGTCTGCCGGATTCGGTGCAAAGCACTGCATTGCCGCAGTCAAAAGCGATTGCCGAGGTCGCGGCGCAGAACGAAGCGTGGCGCACGGGCCGTCGCTATGTGGCCAAGCCCGGCACCGGTCAGCAACAACTTGATGCGACCAACCGTGGTCGCGGCAATACCGCTGGCGCACAGAACGCCCAGGACAATCTGAGCCTGGTCTCCGCCGAAAATGCCAAGGCGCGCGGCAAAGGTCCGGCAGGTGACGCCCAAGCCTTGAGCAACAAGCTTGCGGTCACTCAGGAAAACCTCGACACGACCCGTCGTGACAACGAGGAACTGAAAAGCCGCATGTCCGATCTGCAAAGTCAGATGGACAAGCTGCAAAAGCTCATCGAGCTGAAGAACAATCAACTGGCGAAACTGCAGGCTGAAGGGGCGGGCGCTGCGCCGGCCGCGAATGGCGCAGTCGCACCAGTTCCGGCGATCACTGCTGAGCTGGCAGCCACACCGCCGGCTACTCCTGCAGAAGCAGCGCCGACGCCAGAATCCGCCATTGCGCCACCCGCCGAGACGCCGGTTGAGCCAGTGGTTGAGCCGGTTGTCGAAACCAAGCCTGCCGCCGATGATGAAAAGACCTTCAACGAGCTGCTGACCAATCCGATCCTGCTGGGTCTGGTCGGTGGTGGCGCCGTCGTTCTGCTGCTTCTGCTGTTGCTGCTGGCGCGTCGCCGCAAAGCCCAGCAGGAAGCCGAAAAACACATGCGCATGGCCCGTGCTCTGTCGGAAGAGCAAGAGTTCTCCGCCGAACAGGATCTGCCGGAAAGCAGCTTCGAAGGCCTGGAAACTCCGGCGGCAAGCGTCAAACTCAACACCCCGGCGCCTGCTCCTGCTCCAGTTGTGGCTCCGGTAGTGGCGCCAATCGTGATGGCTGAGCCGATTGCCGCGCCGCTGGTGGCACCGGCCGCCGAGCGTTCCGATGACGTGCTCGACAAGGCGCAATCGCACATCAACGCCGGTCGCCTGAATCAGGCTGCCGCTCTGCTTGAAGAGGGCGTCAGCCTGGAGCCGCAGCGCAGTGATCTGCGTCTGAAGCTGATGGAAGTCTACGGTCAGCAGGGCGATCGCGATGCGTTCGTCGGTCAGGAGCGTCAACTGGTGGCCAATGGCGACAACTTCGCCAAGGTCGAAGAGCTGAAAAGCCGCTTCCCGGCCATGGCCGTCGTGGCTGCTACGGGTCTGGCCGCTGCTGCCGTGGCTGCCGAACTGGACGCGCAATACGTCAAGGAGCTGCTGCTGGATGAGCCAGAAGCACCTGCGCCGACGCCAGTGGAAGATGATCTGGACAGCGCGTTTGATCTGAGTCTGGACGATCTCGACAACATCACCCCGGTCGAGCCTGCGCCAGTGGTTGAGCCTGAAGCCCCGGTCGAGCTGGACGAATTCCCGTCTGACGACGACCTGAGCTTTGAATCGGTGCTGCAACAGCAGACCGAGATCAAGGAGAACCTGGACGACCTGTCGGACTTCGACCTGGATATGGACCTGGGGGCCGAGCCGGCGCCTGCGGTTGATCTGGCGGACGATGACTTCCTGCTGGATCTGGACGAAGGCGTGAAGGATCTGCCTCCGGTCGAGGCGCCGGTGGTGGCTGACGTGCCACAGGATGATCTGGAGCTGCCGGCCGATTTCGACCTGTCGCTGGCCGACGAAATGGACAGCAATCCTGCGGCGGAACCCGATGCGTTCGCGGCCGAGCTGGATGACGTCAACGCCGAGCTGGATCGCCTGTCGCAGAGCATTGCCGAGCCGACCTTCACCGAAGCCGATGCGGCAATCGGTGGTGATCTGGGTGAAGACGATTTCGACTTCCTCGCCGGCACCGATGAAGCCGCGACCAAGCTTGATCTGGCCCAGGCCTACATCGATATGGGCGACAGCGACGGTGCGCGCGACATCCTCAACGAAGTGTTGACCGAGGGTGACGAGAAGCAGCGTGGCGAAGCCAAGGACATGCTGTCGAGCTTGTAGTAAGTCCAGCGATAAACGAAAGCGGCAGCCCATTGAGGCTGCCGTTTTTGTTTGGGCGGGATTCAGTGGTGTCTGAAGGATTGCTATCGCGAGCAGGCTCACTCCTACATTTGGAATGCGTTCCCCTGTAGGAGTGAGCCTGCTCGCGATAGGGCCAGAACTGCCAATAGAGAGTTCTGGCATCCCTGAACCACAGCCTTATAATGCCCGCCTTTGCACAAACAGCAGGCTGTCCCACCTTGGCAAACATAGATAACCCGGTCGCCGAAATGGCCCCCGACGGCTTTTACCGCGTCGCGCTGGGCGTTGAGTACAAAGGCTCGCGCTACAGCGGCTGGCAGCGTCAGTTGACGGGTGTGGCGACGGTGCAGGAAGAGCTGGAAAAAGCCCTGTCGAAAGTCGCCAACTCACCGGTTTCGCTACAGTGCGCCGGGCGCACCGACGCGGGCGTGCATGCCTGCGGGCAAGTGGTGCATTTCGATACAACCGTCGATCGTTCGCTGAAAGCCTGGGTCATGGGCGCCAATATCAATCTGCCCCATGACATCAGCGTCAGTTGGGCGCGGGTGATGCCGGCGCATTTTCACGCGCGCTTCAAAGCCATCGCCCGGCGTTACCGCTACGTGATCTACAACGATCAGATCCGTCCGGCGCATCTCAACGAAGAAATCACTTGGAACCACCGCCCGCTGGACGTCGAGCGTATGGCCGAGGCCGCGCAATACCTGATTGGCACTCACGATTTCAGTGCCTTCCGCGCCGGCCAGTGCCAGGCCAAATCACCGATCAAGAAGATGCATCACCTGCGCGTGACCCGTCACGGCAAGATGATCGTGCTCGACATCCGCGCTAATGCATTTCTGCATCACATGGTGCGCAATATCGCCGGTGTGCTGATGACCATCGGTGCCGGTGAGCGTCCGGTGGAGTGGATGAAGGAAGTGCTGGAAAGCCGCGAGCGCCGTTCCGGCGGCGTTACAGCTCATCCGTACGGCCTGTATCTGGTGCAGGTCGAGTACCACGACGAATTCCCGTTGCCCGAGCGTTTTATCGGGCCACATTTCCTTACGGGTTTCTCCGAACTTGACGGCTGACGCCCTCGAACGCTTTTGTTACCATCCGGGACTTTCCCGGTTTCTGCCTCGGAGTTTTTCTCGATATGTCAGCCGTTCGCAGCAAGATCTGCGGGATTACCCGCATAGAAGATGCGCTGGCCGCCGTTGAGGCCGGGGCGGATGCGATCGGGTTCGTGTTCTACGCCAAGAGCCCGCGGGCGGTGACCGTGCAGCAGGCGCGGGCGATCATCAAGGCGTTGCCGCCATTTGTCACCACTGTGGGTCTGTTCGTTAACGCCAGCCGCTGCGAGTTGGGGGAAATCCTCGATGCCGTGCCGCTGGATCTGCTGCAGTTCCATGGCGATGAAGTCGCTGAAGACTGCGAAGGCTGGCATCGTCCGTATATCAAGGCGCTGCGGGTCAAGGCTGGCGACGATATTGCGGCAGCGGTTGATGCCTATCCAAGCGCCAGTGGCGTGCTGCTCGACACCTACGTCGAGGGCGTGCCCGGCGGAACCGGTGAGGCCTTCGACTGGTCATTGATTCCGCAGGGTTTGAGCAAGCCGTTGATTCTGGCCGGCGGCCTGACCCCTGAGAACGTCGCCGACGCCGTGGCCCGGGTAAAACCCTACGCGGTAGACGTCAGCGGTGGGGTAGAGGCGAGCAAGGGCATCAAGGATCACGCAAAGATTCACGCGTTCATCAAAGCGGTACGCAAAGCGCCATATTGATGTGACGGCTGGCAGTCTGCCGCCGTCCATCAATGCACTTGCACAAAGCAGGCGCGGCTGAGGGTTTCTGGATCGCACGCAGGTCATGTTTCGCGCTGACCGTGGCGTTCCACCAATCATCGCCACACACATGAATTTAGCTCAAGGGCATACGCGGGGCTGCGAACCAGAGCGTTCGGGCCGCCGGTACTGGAGAAAGAAAGCATGAGCAACTGGTTAGTAGACAAACTGATCCCTTCGATCATGCGTTCCGAGGTCAAGAAGAGCTCGGTGCCTGAAGGTCTGTGGCACAAATGCCCGTCTTGCGAGGCGGTGCTGTATCGTCCAGAGCTGGAAAAGACCCTGGACGTTTGCCCCAAGTGCAACCATCACATGCGCATCGGCGCACGTGCGCGCATCGACATCTTCCTCGATGCCGAAGGTCGCAACGAACTGGGCGCCGATCTGGAGCCGGTTGACCGCCTGAAATTCCGCGACGGCAAGAAGTACAAGGATCGCCTGACCGCTGCCCAGAAGCAGACTGGCGAAAAAGACGCGCTGATCTCCGTCAGCGGCACTTTGCTGGGCATGCCGGTAGTGGTTTCGGCGTTCGAATTCAGCTTCATGGGCGGTTCGATGGGCGCCATCGTTGGTGAACGCTTCGTGCGCGCCGCCAACTATGCGCTGGAAAACCGCTGCCCGATGATCTGCTTCGCCGCCTCCGGTGGTGCGCGCATGCAGGAAGCGCTGATCTCGCTGATGCAGATGGCCAAGACCTCGGCTGTGCTGGCGCGTCTGCGTGAAGAGGGCATTCCATTCATCTCCGTACTGACCGACCCGGTCTACGGTGGTGTTTCCGCGAGTCTGGCGATGCTTGGCGACGTCATTGTCGGTGAGCCGAAAGCCCTGATCGGCTTTGCCGGTCCGCGCGTTATCGAGCAAACCGTGCGTGAAAAACTGCCGGAAGGTTTCCAGCGCAGCGAATTCCTGCTGGAGCACGGTGCGATCGACATGATCATCCACCGTCAGGAACTGCGCCCGCGTCTGGGTAACCTGCTGGCACAAATGACTGGCAAGCCGACGCCGAAATTCGTCGCCGCGCCAATCGAGCCGATCGTGGTTCCACCGGTACCTGCTGGCCTATGACCGAGCGCACCCTTGGCGAATGGCTCGCCTACCTTGAGCAGTTGCATCCGTCGGCCATCGACATGGGCCTGGAGCGTTCACAACAGGTAGCGTCCCGCATGGGGCTGGGCCAGCCGGCGCCTCGGGTGATCACGGTCACCGGCACCAACGGCAAGGGTTCGACCTGCGCTTTCGTGGCTTCATTGCTGCGCGCGCAGGGTCTGAGCGTTGGTGTCTACAATTCTCCGCACCTGCTGCGTTACAACGAGCGGGTGCAGCTCAATGGCGTCGAAGCCACTGACGCGCAGCTGTGTGAAGCCTTCGCTGCGGTCGAGGCCGGGCGCGGCGACACTTCCCTGACCTACTTCGAAATGGGCACCCTCGCGGCGTTCTGGCTGTTTCAGCAGGCCGGGCTCGATGCGGTGGTGCTGGAAGTCGGGCTGGGCGGGCGTCTGGATACGGTCAATGTGGTTGATGCCGATATCGCGCTGGTCACCAGCATTGGTGTCGATCATGCCGATTATCTCGGTGATACCCGTGAATCCGTGGCTTTCGAGAAGGCCGGAATTTTCCGCCAGGGCAAGCCTGCCTTGTGCGGCGATCTGAATCCTCCGCAACCGCTGCTCGACAAGGCGCGTGAACTGGCCTGTCCGTTCTTCCTGCGTGGGCGTGACTTCGACCTCGGCATTACCGATCAGCACTGGCAATGGCGCGGCACCGATGCGCAAGGCAAGGTTGTCGAGTTGCGTGACTTGCCGTTGCTCGATCTGCCAATGGAAAACGCCGCGCTGGCGTTGCAGGCGTATCTGCTGCTCGGTTTGCCGTGGAATGCGCGGCGGATCGTCGCAGCGTTGCAGGCCACTCGCGTGGTCGGGCGGCTGGATCGCCGCTCGTTCGAGTGGAACGGCAAGCGTCTGAATCTGTTGCTGGATGTTGGCCACAACCCGCATGCTGCCGAGTATCTGGCCCGTCGTCTGGCCTCGCGTCCACCGGTCGGCAAGCGACTGGCGGTGTTTGGTCTGCTGGCGGACAAGGATCTGGATGGTGTTGTCAGCGAATTGAATGCTAGTGTCGAGCATTGGGCCGTTGCACCGCTGGATTCGCCGCGCGCACGTCCAGTGGCTGAATTAAACGCTGCATTGCAGAACCTTGGCGCTGCGGTCACGTCTTACGACAGTGTCGCCGCCGCTCTGGAAGGGCAGTGCGCAGTGGCTACAAGCGACGACGAGATTCTGTTGTTCGGATCATTTTATTGTGTCGCCGAGGCCCTTGAATGGCTGGCCCGGCGCTCCACGGAGGAAGCGGCAAATGGCTTTGCTGGATAAAGCGTACAAGCAGCGCATGGTTGGCGCTCTGGTGCTGGTTGCGCTGGCGGTGATCTTCCTGCCGATGCTGTTTTCCCGTCAGGATGAACAGCGTCAGGTGACCGTTGAGGCGCCGGCGTCTCCGCAGGCGCCTGCCATGCCGCAGATTCAGATGGAAACGGTTGCAGTGCCTGAACCGCAAGCCTTGCCGCAAGAACCTGTGCCAACGGACGAAGAAGTCGCCGAAGACACGGCGCCTGCTGCGCCCGTTGCACCGGCACCGGCAGCAACAGCGCCCATTATGATCACCAAGCCTGCTGCGCCGCCCGCGGTGGCCAAGCCGATTCCTGCGCCTGCCCAGCCGATTACCTCGGCATCGAGCAAGCCTGACACCACGCAAAGCCGTGTCGATGCCAATGGTCTGTCGGTGAGCTGGTCGGTGCAACTGGCCAGCCTGTCGAGCCGCGCCAGTGCCGAAAGCCTGCAAAAAAACCTGCGCAGCCAAGGCTACAACGCCTACATCCGTTCAGCCGATGGCAAGAATCGAGTGTTCGTCGGGCCGCTGATCGAGCGTGCCGAAGCCGATCGGCTGCGTGATCTGTTGGGGCGTCAGCAGAACCTCAAGGGGTTTGTCGTGCGCTTCCAGCCTGAGCGCGGCTAAAAACTATCGCGCCGATTGAAATGCACTGACAATCGCAGCTTACCGAGAGGCATGCGCTCTGCTAAAATGCGCCGCCTTATCCGTCTGTAGGCTGCACTGTGCCATTTACCTGGGTTGACTGGGCGATCGTTGCAATCATCGCCATCTCCGCTTTGATCAGTTTGAGCCGCGGCTTCGTCAAGGAAGCATTATCGCTGGTGACCTGGATCATCGCAGGAGCCGTCGCCTGGATGTTCGGTGGCTCACTGTCCGAGTACCTCGCCGGATACATCGAAACCCCATCGGCTCGCGTGATCGCGGGCTGTGCCATCATGTTTGTCGCCACACTGATCGTGGGCGCAATGATCAATTATCTTATCGGCGAGTTGGTACGCGTCACCGGGTTGTCCGGGACCGATCGATTCCTCGGCATGGCCTTCGGCGCTGCGCGTGGCGTGTTGCTGGTGGTCGTGGCGGTCGGGCTGTTGAGCCTGGGGCCGGTACAGCAGGACGGGTGGTGGAAAGAATCACAGCTCGTACCAAAGTTTCTATTGGTCGCCGACTGGTCCAAAAACCTGATACTCGGGTGGAGCAGTCAGTGGCTTGCCAGCGGAATCAGCGTACCCGCTGATATTCCGTTCAAGGAGCAACTCTTGCCGTCGGCGAAAACGCCTCAGTGAGTGTTGTTCAGTTCAGATCCATTAAGTAGGGGTTGCGTCGCATGTGTGGCATCGTCGGTATCGTCGGTAAGTCGAACGTCAATCAGGCGCTGTATGACGCGCTAACCGTGCTCCAGCACCGCGGCCAGGACGCTGCCGGTATCGTGACCAGCCATGATGGCCGGTTGTTCCTGCGCAAGGACAATGGCCTGGTGCGTGACGTGTTTCAACAGCGTCACATGCAGCGTCTGGTCGGCCACATGGGTATCGGCCACGTCCGTTACCCGACCGCGGGCAGCTCGACGTCGGCCGAAGCTCAGCCGTTCTACGTCAACTCGCCTTACGGCATTACGCTGGCGCACAACGGTAACCTGACCAACGTTGAGCAGTTGGCCAAAGAGATCTACGAATCCGATCTGCGTCACGTCAACACCAGTTCCGACTCGGAAGTGCTGCTCAACGTGTTCGCGCATGAGCTGGCCCAGCGCGGCAAGCTGCAACCGACCGAAGAAGACGTGTTTGCCGCCGTGACCGACGTGCACAACCGTTGCGTCGGCGGCTACGCCGTTGTGGCGATGGTCACCGGTTATGGCATCGTCGGCTTCCGTGATCCGCACGGCATCCGCCCGATCGTGTTCGGCCAGCGTCACACTGACGAAGGCGTCGAGTACATGATCGCCTCCGAAAGCGTTTCGCTGGACGTGCTCGGTTTCACCCTGATTCGCGACCTGGCACCGGGCGAAGCGGTCTACATCACTGAAGACGGCAAGCTGCACACCCGTCAGTGCGCGACCAACCCGTCCCTGACTCCATGCATTTTCGAGCACGTCTACCTGGCGCGTCCGGATTCGATCATCGACGGCGTGTCGGTCTACAAGGCCCGTCTGCGCATGGGCGAGAAGCTCGCCGAGAAGATCCTGCGCGAGCGTCCAGAGCACGACATCGACGTGGTGATCCCGATTCCGGACACCAGCCGTACCGCGGCGCTCGAACTGGCCAACCACCTGGGCGTGAAATTCCGCGAAGGTTTCGTCAAGAACCGTTACATCGGCCGTACGTTCATCATGCCGGGCCAAGCGGCGCGCAAGAAGTCGGTACGCCAGAAGCTCAACGCCATCGAGCTGGAATTCCGCGGCAAGAACGTGATGCTGGTCGACGACTCGATCGTGCGTGGCACCACGTGCAAGCAGATCATCCAGATGGCCCGCGAAGCCGGCGCGAAAAACGTCTACTTCTGCTCGGCAGCCCCAGCGGTACGCTTCCCGAACGTGTATGGCATCGACATGCCAAGCGCCCACGAACTGATCGCACACAACCGTTCGACTCAGGACGTGGCGGATCTGATCGGTGCTGACTGGCTGATCTATCAGGACCTGCCTGACTTGATCGAAGCGGTCGGTGGCGGCAAGATCAAGATCGAGAACTTCGATTGCGCGGTGTTCGACGGCAAGTACGTCACCGGCGACGTCGATGAGGCTTACCTGGACAAGATCGAACAGGCCCGCAACGATGCCTCGAAGGTCAAGACCCAGGCGGTCAGTGCGATCATCGATCTGTACAACAACTGAGTTTCTACCGGCCCTGAGGGGCCGGTTTTGTATCTGACTTTCAATTTTCGAGAACAGGGCAAGGAGTGACAGCATGAGTCAGGAATGGGATGCCGGTCGGCTGGACAGCGACCTCGAAGGCGTAGCGTTCGATACCCTGGCCGTACGTGCCGGTCAGCACCGTACGCCGGAAGGCGAGCACGGTGATCCGATGTTCTTCACCTCCAGCTACGTGTTCCGCACGGCTGCCGACGCCGCCGCGCGGTTTGCCGGGGAAGTGCCGGGCAACGTTTACTCGCGTTACACCAACCCGACCGTACGCGCGTTCGAAGAACGCATTGCCGCGCTGGAAAGCGCCGAGCAAGCCGTTGCGACCGCAACCGGCATGGCGGCGATCATGGCGGTGGTGATGAGTCTGTGCAGCGCCGGCGATCATGTGCTGGTTTCGCGCAGCGTATTCGGCTCGACCATCAGCCTGTTCGAGAAGTACTTCAAGCGTTTCGGCGTGGAAGTCGATTACGTTCCGTTGGCCGATCTGTCGGCGTGGGATGCGGCGATCAAGCCCAACACCAAGTTGCTCTTTGTCGAATCGCCTTCCAATCCATTGGCTGAGCTGGTCGATATCACCGCACTGGCGGAAATCGCGCACGCCAAAGGCGCGATGCTGGTAGTCGACAACTGCTTCTGCACACCGGCGTTGCAACAGCCGCTGAAAATGGGCGCAGACATCGTCGTGCACTCGGCGACCAAATTCATCGACGGCCAAGGCCGTTGCATGGGCGGTGTGGTGGCCGGTCGCAGCGAGCAGATGAAAGAAGTCGTCGGCTTCCTGCGCACCGCCGGGCCGACCTTGAGCCCGTTCAATGCGTGGATCTTCCTCAAAGGTCTGGAAACCCTGAATCTGCGAATGAAGGCGCACTGCGCGAACGCTCAGGAACTGGCCGAATGGCTGGAGCAGCAGGACGGCATCGAGAAGGTGCATTACGCCGGTCTGAAGAGCCATCCGCAGCACGAACTGGCCCAGCGTCAGCAGAAGGGCTTCGGCGCGGTCGTAAGCTTTGAAGTCAAGGGCGGCAAAGAGGGCGCCTGGCGCTTTATCGATGCCACCCGGTTGATTTCGATCACTGCCAACCTCGGTGACAGCAAAACCACCATCACGCACCCGAGCACTACGTCTCACGGCCGTCTGGCGCCGCAGGAGCGGGAAGCGGCGGGCATTCGTGACAGTCTGATTCGCATCGCGGTCGGTCTGGAAGATGTCGCGGATCTGCAAGCCGATCTGGCGCGCGGTCTGGCAGCGTTGTGATCGAGTTGTCGACCCCGAAAGCCGGTACCCATGGCCGCGTTGCGCTGGTCACAGGGGCCGCGCGCGGTATCGGTCTGGGGATTGCGGCGTGGCTGATCAGCGAAGGCTGGCAAGTGGTGCTGACGGATCTGGATCGTGCGCGCGGTTCGAAAGTGGCGAAAGTCCTGGGCGAAAACGCCTGGTTTATCGCCATGGACGTCGCCGATGAGGGCCAGGTTGCGCTCGGTGTTGCTGAAGTGCTGGGGCAGTTTGGTCGTCTCGATGCGCTGGTGTGCAACGCGGCGGTGGCTGATCCGCACAACATCACGCTCGAAAGTCTCGACCTGGCTTACTGGAATCGCGTGCTGGCGGTGAATCTCAGTGGGCCGATGTTGTTGGCCAAACACTGTGCGCCGTACCTGCGCGCGCACAACGGCTCCATCGTCAATCTGGCCTCGACCCGAGCACGGCAGTCGGAGGCGGACTCCGAGGCGTACGCGGCGAGCAAGGGTGGCTTGCTTGCGCTGACGCATGCGCTGGCGATCAGTCTGGGTCCGGAGATTCGTGTCAACGCGGTCAGTCCGGGCTGGATTGATGCGCGGGATCCTTCTGCGCGCCGAGCAGAGCCTTTGGCCGATGCCGATCATGCTCAGCATCCGGCGGGCAGGGTAGGGACGGTTGAAGACGTAGCGGCGATGGTCGCCTGGTTGCTGTCGAGGAATGCCGGGTTTGTCACCGGGCAGGAATTCGTCGTCGATGGTGGTATGACGAAAAAGATGATTTACGAGCAGTGAGAGGCAGCTGCAAGCGTCGAGCTGCAAGTTGAAGCGAGATCACGGTGTGTCTGCTTTAGATGTTTATGCTTTTGCTTGCAGCTTGAGACTTGCCGCTAAAAACTGTTTTTGAAAAAAACTTCAATCCTGCTATTGACTTAGGTTCGCTACCTGCGTAAATTTCGCGGCCTCGGAGATGCAAACGGGTGATTAGCTCAGCTGGGAGAGCGTCTGCCTTACAAGCAGAATGTCGGCGGTTCGATCCCGTCATCACCCACCACTCCCGAGATACTTGCGTAAGCAAGAACGTAGGCTGAAAGTGCCTGCACCGACGCGCAGCGGTAGTTCAGTCGGTTAGAATACCGGCCTGTCACGCCGGGGGTCGCGGGTTCGAGTCCCGTCCGCTGCGCCATATTTTACGAATCAGGCTTGTCTGGTTCGCGATTGCAAAGCACCGAAGCTTGCAGTCAAAACGAGTTACTTGAGCGCAAGCTCAAAGCGATACGCAGCGGTAGTTCAGTCGGTTAGAATACCGGCCTGTCACGCCGGGGGTCGCGGGTTCGAGTCCCGTCCGCTGCGCCATATCTGCTACAAGGACCACTGAACGCCTTGAAGCACCGAAAGCAACCCTTGGTTGATTCGGAATCGATAGCAAAGACCCTGGTCGAAAGACCGGGGTTTTTTGTGTCTGAAATTTGGCTTTTCCGCTTTTTTCTTCTATCCCCTCCATCCTGTGCCCTACACAAATCCCTGTGGGAGCGAGCTTGCTCGCGAAGGCGTCGGCACATTCAAAATTTGCATCGGCTGGCACAACGCTTTCGCGAGCAAGCTCGCTCCCACATGGGCATGCCCAATTATCTCTGCGGTCTAGATGCGGTACCACGTCGCATTGATTTTTTGATTCTTTAGTCAAATTTTTGTAACTGGTTGTTTGCTGCGAGCGCAGAAACCTTTAAAGTTAACCTTTCGGTCAGCTTTGCACTGTCAACACGCCCTTTGTTTCGCCAAAGAGGGCTTCTGCAAGACTCGAGATTCCCCAGTAGATAACCAGAAGGGCGGACACATAACCGCCCAGAGGATGATCCATGTCCAACCGTGATATATCCCGGCGCTCGTTCCTCCAGGGCGGGCTGGTGGCGGGTGTGAGCGTCACGCTCACGCCGCTCAGCAGTCAGGCGCTGGCTGCCTTGATGGAAAACAGCGTCACCGTGCCGTCCGAGAAATGGCTCGGCAACAACGGCAAGGCGCGTCAGCGTAACGACGCACTGTCCAAGGTCTGCGGCAGCAAAGTCTTTGCCCGCGACATCCGCTCCAAGGACATGCCGGGCTGGCCTGAACAGCAAGGCCACGCCATGCTGCTGAAAACCATCAAGGCTGATCGCATCTACGCCGGTTACGACCTGTCGTGGCTCGGCGCCGATTTGCAGCCGGACCGCATCGTCACCGCCGCGGATCTGGACAAGGACGGCATCGTCTTCCCGGAAGAGCACGCGCCGGATCCACTGCTGCCAGAAGGCAAAGTGCCGATGTTCATCGGTCACCCGGTGGCGATCCTGATCTGGAATGACTTCGAGCGTTTCCGTCAGGCCAAGAACAAACTCAAATTCAATGACAAGGCGATTCGTTACGGTGCCCAAGTGCCGTTCTACGAAGGCGACCCCTACGGCAGCTTCCGCTATGTGCGCGTTGGCGGCGCGACCTCGGCTGATGAAGATGAGTTCGCCAGCCTGAAGGACTCGATCCTGTTCCCGATGCTGAAGAACCGTCGTCCGGTGTGGAATTCCCAGCCGAACCTGCACGGCAACCTGACCGAGCGCGGCCTGTTCTACGCCGACCGCATGAAGCAAGAGATCGATACGCCGCCGGACAACTGGCTGGTATTCGACGAGCGCTACAAGACCCCGTCGATCGAGCCGGCCGCAATGGAGCCGGACAACGGCAATGGCTGGTATGACCCGAAGATCAAGACCCTGCATTTCGTGGTGGCGACCCAGTGTCCGCTGGAAGCAGCGACCGAGACCGCGAAAATGATCGCGCCGTCGCGCTTCGGCCTCGACAATCTGAACATGCACCCGGGTTACACCGTCGGTTACGGTTCCAAAGATCACAACATCTTCGTCTACTACGCAGCTCTTGCCGCGTTGTACGGCGCCGGTGTGCCAGTGCGCTTGGCCAACGACCGCTATGAGCAGTTTCAGAGCGGCATCAAGCGTCACCCGTTCGACATCCGCTACCAGTTGGCCGTGGACAAGAACGACTACACCTTCAAGATTTTCCGCGCCGAAATGAGCGTCGACGGTGGTGGCCGAATCAACTACAGCCCATCCGTAGCGGCAGTGGGCGCCACGGCGGCGCAGTCGATCTACTACATGCCGCAGAACGACCTGCAAGTCACCGCCTACCACTCGCGTGGCGTTGAGGCCGGTTCGATGCGCGGTTACGGCACCCTGCAAAGCATGGCGGCGACCGAAATGATGGTCGACGAAATCGCCAATCGCCTTGGTGTCGATGCCATCGACCTCCGTCGCAAGAACGCCCTGCGCTCGGGCATGAAAAACACCCAGGGCGCGATCCCCGCCGGTGCCTTGCGCCTGCACGAGATCCTCGACAAGGCCTCGGTGCACGAAGTCTGGAAAAACCGTGACGCGATCAAGAAACAGCGCGAAGCCGCAGACCCGGATAACTGGTACGGCGTCGGTTTCGCCATCTGCCAGAAAGACTTCGGCACCGGTTCCGAAGCGCCGATGGCAAGTATCGAATTCACTGCCGACGGTCGCATCACCCTGCGCCACATCGGTATCGAAATCGGCACCGGCATGTCCACCTCGCAAGCCCTGGTCGTGGCCGATTTCCTCGGCAGCCCGGCGCACGAAGTGAAGACCGGCGAAACCGAATGGAAGGAAATGCAGCTGATCACCAGCGGCAACCCTTACATCATGAGCCAGACCGAGCAGGACAACCTGCTGCGCAATCCGCGCTGGGTCGGCAAGTTGGCTTCGGCTTCGTCCGCGACCAACTCGGCTTACTACTTCAGTCACGCTACCCGTGAAGCGGCACGCGTGCTGTTCAACAACGGTTTGTGGCCGGCGGCCATGGAAATCTGGCGTCAGGGTCCTTACGGCGGTCAAGCCAACCCTTACGTCGTGCGTCGCGAAGATGCGCACTGGGTCGACGGCAAGCTCACCGCCAACGGCATGCAGCCGTTGACCTTCGAAGAGCTGGCCAAACACGCTCACGAGCGTGGTCTGGTGACTGGCGCCACCGTTCACGCGTTCAACCGCTGGAGCTGGGCCGAAGCCGAATACAGCATCGACGGCGTGCGCGAGCGTCTGCCGCTCGATGGTCTCGCCGTGAAATACGGTGACGGCGCGCCGAAAGCCAAGAAAGCGTTGATGACCACGTCTGGTTTCCATCTCTTGGATCGCCAGAACATCAATTACCCGGTTGTGCAGTTGAACAACGCTGCCGTGACTTACTACAGCCCGGTCGCGACGCTGGTCGAACTGAAGGTCAACAAGGGTTCTGCTGAAGTCGAAGTGCTCAACCACCATTCGTGGGTCGAGTGCGGCCGTGTGTTGGTCGAAGAACTGGTCAAGGGCCAGCTCGAAGGCGGTATCGCCATGGGCATCGGTCACGCCTTGATGGAAGAAATGCCGCTGTACGAAGGTGGGCCGGGGGAGGGTGACTGGAACTTCAACCGTTACCGTCTGCCGATGGCACGTCACGTTGCCGTGTGGAAGCAGACGTCGGAGATTCTGCCGGCACTGTCGCCAAGTGATCCGTCGAAAGGCATCGCCGAAGTGGTGATGATCCCGATTGTCGGTGCCATCGGTAACGCCGTGGCGCACGCCATCGGTAAACGTGTTCGCGATCTGCCCATCACTGCTACGCGCATCAAGGAGGCCCTCAATGGCTAACCGTCCGCTTCAACTGACCCTCAACGGTCAATCCGTCGGCCCGGTGGACATCCCTGATGACCTGCCGATGATCGACTACCTGCACGAATACAAAAACCTCACCGGTTCGCGTCTGGGCTGCGGCCAAGGCATCTGCCACGCCTGCGTGGTGATCGTCGACAACCCGGACGGCACTAGCGAGGAAGTGCGCACCTGCATCACCGGCGCACATTACTTCGAAGGCAAGAAAGTCCGCACCATCGAATCCCACGCCAAGCGTGACGAGTCGGGCCAAGTCACCGAACTGAACCCGATCCAGCAGCGCTTCGTCGATGAGTTCGCGTTCCAGTGCAGCTACTGCGCGCCGGGCTTCGTCAACGCCGCGACCGTGCTGGTCGAGAAGTTGCAGCGCCAGCCGATCGTGCAGAGCAAGCTCGAACAAGTCATCGAGGACAGCCTCGGCCACCACGTCTGCCGTTGCACCGGGTACGTGCGTTATTACAACGCCACCCGCAACGTGCTGACCGATCTCGGCCTGGTCAAGGAGGGTTAAGCATGAAGCTTTTTCTGACCCGCCTGAGCCTGGCGGTCGGCCTCGCCGCGCCGGTGTTGTTTGCCCACGCCGATGATCAGGTCAAGCGCGGCGAATACCTCGCCCGCGCCGCTGACTGCATGGCCTGCCACACGGCAGCGGGTGGCGCACCATTTGCTGGTGGCCTGCCGATTGTGTCGCCGTTCGGCACGATCTACGGCACCAACATCACCCCGAGCAAGGAGCACGGTATCGGTTTGTACAACGATGACGAGTTCTTTGCTGCGCTGACCGAAGGCAAGCGTCGCGATGGTGCGAACCTGTATCCGGCGATGCCGTACACCTCGTATCACCTGATGCCGCGTGAAGATTCGGATGCGATCCATGCGTACCTGAAAACCATCGAGCCGATCGAGCGTGCAGCCCCGGTCACCAGCCTGAGCTTTCCGTTCAACGTGCGTCCGGGCCTGATCGGCTGGAACATGATGTACGGCAAAGCCCTGAAACTGGAGCCAGCCGAAGGCAAAAGCGAAGCCTGGAAGCACGGCCAGTACATGGTCGAAGTCCTTGGTCACTGCGGCGAATGCCACACCCCGCGCGGTCTGCCGGGTGCGATGCAGCTGGATAAACGCCTCACCGGCGGCATCCTCAATGGTTATCTGGCGCCGAGCCTGCTGGCCACCGATCTGGCCGCTCGCGGCTGGAACGAGCAGGATCTGGCCACGTTCCTCAAGCACGGCATGAGTGCGCAGGGGACGATGTTCAACGAGATGTTTCCGGTGTTTCACAACAGCACCCAAGGCCTGAGCGATGCGGACCTGGCGGCGATGGCGACGTTCCTGCTCGGCGATAAACCGCCGGCAGCCAAAGCCCTCGTCGAAGTGCCAGTCGAGAAACTCAGCGCCAGCGCCCAGCGCGGCCAGCAGGAATACCTGAACGTCTGCGCCGGTTGCCATGCGGTCGGTGGCGAAGGCAAACCACACATCGCGGTGGCCATGCGCGGCAACACCACGTTGCGCCTCGAAGATCCACGCAACCTGTTGCGCGTGATCGAGGATGGGATCGGCGAGCAAAAGTTCTCCGGTTTCGAGCGCATGCAACCGATGCCGGGCTTCGCTGGCAAGCTCAGTCCTGAACAGCTGACCGATCTGCTCAACTACCTGCGTCAAGGTTGGGGTGGTCAATCCGCTGAGTTGGCCGTGAGTGAAGTGCAGAAGCTGCAAGCCGACGCACCGTCCATCGAGCACAAGGCGCACTGACATGCAGCATCTCGATCTACAAGTGGTGCGGCGAGCGCTGAAGTGGTCGGTGGCGGGGCAGCGCATCTGGCTCTGCACCGTGCTGACTACCTACGGTTCGGCACCGCGTGCGCCGGGTTCGCTGCTGGCGGTGAGCGATGGCGGACAGTGGATCGGCTCGCTGTCCGGCGGTTGCGTCGAGGAAGATTTCCTAGAGCGCGTCGCCGAAGGTGCGTTTATCGACGCGGTCAACGTCGTGCGTTACGGCGAAGGCGACGATCCGCGCTCGCGGGTCAGCCTGCCTTGTGGCGGCATTCTTGATGTGCTGGTAGAGAAATTTGACGCTGACTGCGAGGTGCAGGCGCATCTGCGTGAATTGGAGTCGGCGCTGCTCGGTCAGCGCCGCTTGATTCGCGAGGTTGATCTGGCCAGTGGTGCGCGCAGTCTGTTCGCTGATCGCGAGCAGGGTGCGCGGATCGAGCGCGAGATTGATCGGGTACGGATTCGCGTTGGTGCGGCGCAGCGTTTATTGCTCGCTGGGTATTCCAGTGTGGCGCAGGCGTGTGCCGAGTTTGCTGTCGGCCTCGGGTTTGAGGTGATTCTCTGTGATCCGCGCGATGAGGTGCTTGAAGGCGTGGTGCTGGATGGCGTGGAGATTCGTCGGCAATTGCCGTCGGTGTTTATTGCTGACGGTGGTTGTCATCGTGATACGGCGGTCGTAGCGCTCACTCACGATCCGCGCATCGACGACCTGGCGATGATGGAAGCGGTGCGCACCGAGGCGTTTTACATCGGCGTGATGGGCTCGCAGCAGACTTCGCAGAGGCGCTTTGAGCGGTTACGTCGGATTGGCGGCTTGGGCGAGGCTGAGCTGGCGCGGATTCATGCGCCGATCGGGCTTAACCTCGGCAGCAAGACACCGGCGGAAATTGCCTTGGCAGTGTTGGCGGATATCTTGCGCATCCGTAGCGGGATTGCTCGGGATCAGCTCTGAAGCCGTTCAGTGTTGAATAAAAAGGGCCGCTGTTCAGCGGCCCTTTTTTACATCCCGAATTTGTCGCGCAAGCCGTAATACCAGGCACCTAACGCAGCAAATGGCGTACGCAGCAGCTGTCCGCCGGGGAACGGGTAGTGCGGCAAGTCGGCAAACGCATCGAAGCGCTCAGCCTGACCGCGCAGCGCCTCAGCCAGCACCTTGCCTGCCAGATGCGTGTAAGTCACACCGTGGCCGCTGCAACCCTGCGAGTAATAGATGTTGTCGCCCAAACGCCCGACCTGCGGCAAGCGCGACAGGGTCAGCAGGAAGTTGCCAGTCCAGGCGTAATCAATTTTCACGTCCTTGAGCTGCGGGAATGCCTTGAGCATTTTCGGACGGATGATCGCTTCGATGTTCGCCGGATCGCGTGCGCCATACACCACGCCACCGCCGAAGATCAGGCGCTTGTCACCCGTGAGACGGTAGTAGTCGAGCAGGTAATTGCAGTCTTCAACGCAGTAATCCTGTGGCAGCAAAGCTTTCGCCAGATCATCGCCCAGCGGTTCGGTGGTGATCACTTGCGTGCCGCATGGCATCGATTTGGCCGCCAGTTCCGGTACCAGGTTGCCGAGATAGGCATTGCCGGCGACGATGATGAACTTGGTCCTGACCTTGCCTTGCGGTGTATGCACCACCGGGCTGGAGCCGCGCTCGATACGTACGGCGGGTGATTGTTCATAGATAGTGCCGCCAAGGGACTCGACCGCTGCCGCTTCGCCGAGCGCGAGGTTCAGCGGGTGGATGTGCCCGCCGCTCATATCAAGCATGCCGCCGACATACTGATCGCAGGCAACGACTTCGCGGATACGGCGTTGATCGAGCAGTTCCAGTTGCGTATGACCAAACCGCTCCCAGAGGTGCTTCTGCGATTCCAGATGGCTCATCTGCTTGGCCGTCAGCGCGGCGAACACGCCGCCGTCCTTCAGGTCGCACTGGATGTTGTACTTGGCCACGCGCTCGCGAATGATCCGGCCGCCCTCGAACGCCATCTGCCCGAGCAGTTGCGCCTGCTTCGGCCCAACGCTGCGCTCGATCACGTCGATGTCGCGGCTATAGCTGTTAACGATCTGCCCGCCATTGCGCCCTGAAGCGCCGAAGCCGACCTTGGCCGCTTCCAGCACGGTGACGCGAAAACCGTTTTCCAGCAGAAACAGGGCAGAGGACAATCCGGTATACCCGGCGCCGATCACACAGACGTCCGTCTCCACATCATCCTGCAAGGCAGGGCGAGGCGGTACGGCGTTGGCCGACGCAGCGTAATAGGACTCTGGGTAAAGGGTGTTCGCCATCCTGCAGCCTCTGTTTAATATATTTTACGAGTGCGTCGATCCTACCCGAGTTGAAAAACCTCCGCCAGCCACCGGAAAATCTTCGTCGACGAGCCGAAATTAAATATTTTGCATATTCATAGGGTTAGGTGAAAAAAAGGTGTTGACACCCCTCCGGAATTCCGTAGAATGCCGCCTCACAGCAGGCACGTAGCTCAGTTGGTTAGAGCACCACCTTGACATGGTGGGGGTCGTTGGTTCGAGTCCAATCGCGCCTACCAAACAAAATCCGCTCTGCTGGGCGGTCTAGAAGGGCTCACCGAAAGGTGGGCCCTTTTTTGTTGTCTGCGATTTGTAATGCTTTTGCGAACCCTCCTTAGGGCGCCAGCTGGACTTCGCGTTTAGTCGATCTCAGGGCATTCGAAATTCCATGCGAGGCCTGTTGATTCACTGCGAGGCGTACTTCACCGTTTTGCGGTCCTTGCTGAATGGCGTGCGCAAGTCTTCGTCGTGCGCCCGCCTGCGATCGAATTTCTGCATCGTCGGGTCAGGCAGTGGGCTGGCGATTCACCGCTCGTCGCCAGCGTCCTTTGAAAAAGTGTGGATATTGAACAGGTTACGAGTGTTACTAACCAGCCGGTTATCAAAAAAACGTTGTTACTGTTCGTGGAATTAAGTAACATCCGCCCCGCGTTCACCACCACGGTTTATGCATTTTTAAATCCCAAGCTTCCATCAGCTGCTTGGGATTTTTTTTGCCTGCGATTTGCCTCAACTGGCTGAAATCTCTCCTTTCGCTCTCTCCTGAAAGCCTGGCGACACCCCGC
Source organism: Pseudomonas sp. SDT291_1_S447 (assembly GCF_054070155.1). Lineage (NCBI taxonomy): Bacteria > Pseudomonadati > Pseudomonadota > Gammaproteobacteria > Pseudomonadales > Pseudomonadaceae > Pseudomonas > Pseudomonas sp. SDT291_1_S447. The sequence continues at coordinate 64,610 of NZ_JBSVXS010000009.1, read as the reverse complement.
AGGCAAATCCTTGTTTTTTCAACTACTACTGACTGGCCGATTTTCAACTCTTTCTGATGGGGTGTATCGATGCTGGTTCACTGGTTTCTAGCAGCTATTCATCTACTGGCTTTTGCCCTGGGCTTTTGGGCGGTTCTGACGCGAGGAACGGCATTCAGTCGCCTCGCTGCTGGTGCAGGTGAGACCAAGCGCGTTTTGCTGGCCGATAACCTATGGGGTATCTCTGCGTTGATTCTGCTGGTGACAGGCGGGATGCGGGCTTTTGCCGGCTTTGAAAAGGGCACTGACTATTATCTCCATCAGCCGCTGTTTCATCTGAAGATGACGTTGTTTGTGCTGATTCTGATTGTAGAGCTCGCCCCGATGATCACGTTGATCAAGTGGCGGATCGCGTCCGCACGCGATGCAGCAATCGATACCGGGCGCGCCAAGCTGTACGCGCGAATCAGTCATGTCGAGGCGTTGTTGCTGGTACTGATGATGGTGGCGGCCACGGGCATGGCGCGTGGCGTGACATTCAGTTAGAGGGCGAATTCTCTGCGCTCTATCGGAAACGTCCGACAGCCAGCCAGGGGGATGGCAGGTAGTATCCGGCAGCAAGAGGGGATGCGTGAAAGGGGGGAGTGTGTCAGGCGCCGTGCCCAGCGGAGTGGGGAGCGGATAGCAAAACGGCGCGTGAATCTCTAGCCAGTCATTCCACAGGGTAAACGGACTGGCTACTGACTGCGATTTGGCTCAGGGAGTTTGTGGCTTGTCCGGGGCGGTCAGGCCAGCCTGAATGCGCTGGTAAATCTCTTCACGGTGCACTGCAACGTTTTTCGGAGCGTTGATGCCAATGCGGACCTGTTGGCCGCTTACGCCCAGAATGGTGATAGTGATGTCATCACCGATGTTTATGCTTTCACCGACTTTGCGGGTGAGTATCAGCATGGTCTTCTCCTTGATTGCTTTGTAGGGCACCTGATTCAGACAGTGCAGAGGTCGGTGGTACGTATAGATTAGTGCGAAGTCTCACGGTTTGGGTGCCTCTTTCTGACGCGCAGAAGCGGCATTAATTCCCAGGGCGTAACTATACAGAGGCTGCAACCATCAATCTCGTTGTTTTGTGCCCATTTTGCGGGCCTCGCGAAGTATTTATGAATGATAAGATCGCGGCTTTGAGAATTTCGAGGAAAGCGTTGTGCGCAAATTGGTTTGGTTGGTCGCGGCACTGGTATTGACTGGGTGTGGTGAAGGCAAGAATGCAGACGCAGCAAAACCACAATCGGCTGTAGTGACGGCGCCGGCTGCGCCCGCTGCACCACAATGGGATCTCGAAGTGCGCGGCGAAACCCCGCAGGCTGTCAGCGACCTTAGCGGCTGGTTGATCGAGCACGCTTTCGTACCTACGGTGATCAAGGACAGCAGTGGCAAAGCACGAATTCTGATTGGTCCTTTCAACTCGCAAGCCGAAGCTGAAGCCCGAAAAGTACAAGTGGATGCTGCTCTGGTGAAAGCCAAGAAGCAGAATATTGAATCGGTGGTGATCGAGCACCCGCTCACGCCGTAAGCGCTGCGTTTCAGCGGAGCAACCTAAAGGACCTCGGATGTGGCTCGTCTTATACGAGTCAGTCACGATTTTCCGAAGGAGCTCCGCATGGCCTCCGCCAATCCTTACAAGCTGTTCGACGTCATCCTGCATCGCAAAACCTTACTCAGCCCGCACATGATCCGGATCACGCTGGCCAGTCCTGCTGTTAAAGAAATGGCCACCTGGGCGCCGGATCAAAGGGTCAAACTGTTTTTTCCTGCGGCTGATGGTTCACCTGCCAGGCTTGCTCAGGGCGAGGGTTGGTACGCCCGCTTCAAGGCAATGATCGCCGATCGACGTCCGGCGATGCGCACCTACACCATTCGCCATTTGCGGGCCGAACAAGGCGAAGTGGATATTGATTTTGTTCTGCACGGTGAAACCGGACCGGCTTCGCGGTGGGCGCTTCGGGCACAGCCCGGTGATTCGATGCAGATTCTCGCTCCGGATCGCCGCTTTTCAGCACAGGACGCCGGCGGATTCGAATGGAAGCCGCCGCAGACTCTCAAGCAGGTTCTGTTGGTCGCCGACGGCACGGCGCTACCGGCGGCCATGGGCATTCTCGATGAGTTGGCCGCTATGGCCGAGCCACCCCTGACGCAGGCGTTTTTCGAAGTCGACAGTGTCGAGGATATGCTGGCAGTTCCCGATTGGGCCGGGCTGACGGTGCAGTGGTTGATCCGAGACCAGGCCAGCGCCGGTACGTTGATGGTGGCGGCGGTACAGAAAGCGGTTCCACCCCTTCATGCCTCATCCATCGGCCAGGCTGTCGAGTTGGCCGAGGTCGATATCGACAAAGAGATTCTTTGGGAAATAGCCGAGACAGCCAGTGAAGGTTTCTATGGCTGGATCGCTGGAGAAAGCGCCGCAGTGATGAGCCTGCGCAGGTACCTGATCAAAGAATGCGGAATCGCGCGGGAGTCGCTCAACCTGATGGGCTATTGGCGTTACAACAAGGCGGGCAGCTAGCCACAAAAAAGGCCTCGGACATGACGTTCGAGGCCTTTTTTCCAGTGGTTGATCAGCCGCAGGCTTTCATGTTCACCGGGCCGACAAATTCATTGCCGCGCCCCATCACGCACGCCACACTCTGATTGCGCTGGCGCTCCCAGTCCTGCACCGGGTAAGTCTTGTCCCAGGCCTCGTACAATTGTCGATCCTGCTTCGACAGGCGCAAGCCGTATTGCTTGCTCATGTAGAAGTAAGTCCGGGCGATCATGCCGCGAATCGACGGGCGAGGCATGACCCTCTTCGCCTTGAAGTCGACCTGGGTCAGGCACGAGCCATACTGCCCGGATTGCACCGGTAGCCAACCGTAGCTGAAGTTGCTGCGGTCTCCGTTGACCTCGCCAATACTTGGCACCAGGTTATGCAGATCGGCTTCAGCTTTCTGATAGCTTGGGTCGTAACGCGTGCAGTTCTTGCGTCCACCTTCCTGCCAGCACTGACGCTGATGGCCGAACTGCCAGGCCGGCACGATGTGTTCCCATTCAATGCGTGATGCACGCTTGGCATTCTTGCGCGGTACGTAACCGCACGCCTTCAGATCTACCTTGTTGCCGGTGTATTTGCACCCGCAATAAAACTCTGTGGACTGCGGCGCATAAAGCTTCCAGGCGACCTTCTTGGCTTCGGTAAAGGTGCGGGGGGCGCCAGCCTGGGCACCCATGGCGATGAACAAAAGCAGCAAAGCAAAACAGCGGACACTCATTGAATCAATCTTCCTTCGGTACAACCCAAAAAATCTGCACGCCACCGTCGTCGCGATAGGCGAGGGTAACGTTGTCGTTTTCGTCGATTTCCTCAAGCAGGCGCTCCCACTCGTCCATCGGCTCGTCCGGCAGACGGAAGATCAGTGCGGCTTTGGCTTTTTGGGCAGTGGGGGAGTTGATGATTTTCTGAACGCGCATGCCCATGCGTTCGTAAGCGTCAGGAGCATCTGGGGAGGTGGCCACGAGGTTATCCTTATTAAGCTGTACGTGCATACAGTATTTAACTGTAAGCATTTTCGCAACTGCTTAAAATTCAAGAAAATCCTCTGACAGCGGTTTTCCGATTTTGGTGTAGGTCGTGTCGAATTTTTTGTTGGAAAAGTGCGAGAGCGTTGTGAGCGATGCACCACCCGCCCGACAGGCGAATGGCGCAGGGTGCCCAATCAAGAATTGATTGGGCGAAGGTCGATCAATATTCCCAGAACATCCGTTGCAGCTCTTTGCTGTCATTGGTTTTGGTCAAAGCGACCATTGCCAGGATGCGGGCTTTTTGCGGGTTCAGGTCGTGAGCGACAACCCAGTCGTATTTGTCGTCAGGCTGCTCGGCGTTACGCAGAACGAAGCCGCCAGCGTTGACGTGGGACGAACGAATGATTTGCACGCCATCCTTGCGCAGTGCTTGCAGCGCTGGCACCACGCGGGAGGATACCGAGCCGTTGCCAGTACCGGCATGGATGATGGCCTTGGCACCGGATTGGGCGAGAGCCTTGTAGGCAGTATCGCTCACGTTACCGTAGGAATAGGCGATTTCTACGTCAGGAAGGCTCTTGATGTTTTTGATGTCGAATTCCGAATCCATGGTGTGACGCTTGGCTGGCAAGCGGAACCAGTAGGATTTGCCTTCAACCACCATGCCCAATGGACCCCAGGCGCTTTTGAACGCTTCGGTCTTGATGTTGATCATTTTGCTGACATCGCGACCGGACTGGATTTCATCATTCATGGTCACCAGTACGCCTTTGCCGTGCGCTTCTTTGCTGCTGGCCACGGCCACGGCGTTGTACAGGTTGAGCATGCCGTCTGCAGACATGGCGGTGCCCGGACGCATCGAGCCGACGACGATGATCGGCTTGTCGGTTTTTTCCACCAGATTGAGGAAGTAAGCGGTTTCCTCCAGGGTGTCGGTGCCGTGGGTGATGACGATGCCGTCGACGTCTTTGCTATCAGCCAGTTCGGCCACGCGACGACCCAGTTGCAGCAGGTTTTCGTTGGTGATGCTTTCCGAGGCAATCTGCATGACTTGTTCGCCACGCACGTTCGCCAGTTTGCTCAGTTCGGGAATGCCGGCGATCAATTGTTCGACGCCGACCTTGGCCGCCTGATAGGTGGCGCTGTTGGCGGCGCTCGCGCCAGCACCGGCAATGGTGCCGCCCGTAGCAAGTACCACGACGTTAGCGAGCTTGGTCTGGGTTTCGACTTCTTTCGCCTGAAGGGCGGTAGGCAGGAGCAGGAGAAGGGCCAAAGCGCCCGGAACCAAAGTGTTGAAAGCAGATTTCATTATTTTTCTCTCTAGTAGTGAGACGGTGCTGATGCAGGTTCATCTAGATGCACCCCAAGCCGATCTGGATGCCCGGAGTACGGTGAAGGGAGCAGGATCTGTACCAGCCGTACTTTGCGTCAGAGAAATGTTTAACTTGATGATTTAAATCAAGATTTTATGAGTCGGCAAATCTTGGATTGAATCGTTCATCCGGGTTTCCGAACAGTCGGCGCTTTCGTGTTCGGCTCTCCGAAAAGGACTACTGCTTTTGTCGGGTGTTTCGAGTTGCCGGTTTCGGTTTTTCTGCTAAAGAAACCCTCGCGCGGGCCGATGGGTGTTCAAGGAAACTAAAACGTAGGGAGTTCACATGTCACTGACGGTCGGTTTTTCAAATCCCGGGGCAGTCACCATCGGCGGCAAAACGGCGGCGACGATCAATGCCTTGAGCGAGGCGGAAGCGGATGCTTCAACCGAGGCGCTGGGCACTGAGAAAGATGAGAGCAATCAGGTCAGAACCGGTGGTGCTGCGCAAGAAGACAGCAAGGCTGAAAGCGGCAGTAACCTGAGCGTTACCGTCAAGATGCTGCTCAAGCGCATGCAGGAATTGCAGAAGCAACTTCAGGAGCAGCAACAGCAACTGGCAGCGGCACAAGCTAAAGCCTATCCGACGCCCGAAGCGAAATCGCAGGCGGTCATGTCCATTCAGGGGCAGATCGCGCAAACCAGTGCCGCGATGGCAGAAGTGGCGGGTGCATTGGTCAAGGAAATGTCCAAGAGCTCCACCAGCGGTAACCTGGTCAGTACCACAGCATAAGCAGCGAAGGGGCGAGTCGGACGATTCGCCCTACAACAAATGACGATTTCTGATTGTTGACAAATGTCGGCGGGATTCGCATAGTTCGGTCTACGCAAACGTTTGCGCGGCTCTCCCCGCATTGTATGGCCCGGAAGAGAGCGATGTAGCTTACGCCAGCGCAAACGTTGCTCACAATAATCATAAGATCGGAGTGAACCCATGAAGCTGCCATTCGCTGGACGTCTTCTTGCTGTCGCTATGCTGGCTGCCACAGCCGCCGCACTACCTGTCTCCTCGGCATTCGCCGAATCCGCCGAAAAACCCAAAGTCGCGCTGGTCATGAAGTCTCTGGCCAACGAATTCTTCCTGACCATGGAAGATGGCGCCAAGGCCTACCAGAAAGAACACTCCGCCGATTTCGACCTGATCTCCAACGGCATCAAGGATGAAACCGATACGGCCGGCCAGACCCGCATCGTCGAGCAAATGATCCTGGCCAAGGTCAATGCACTAGTGATCGCGCCTTCTGATTCCAAGGCCATGGTGCCGGTGATCAAGAAAGCCGTCGATGCCGGCATCACCGTGATCAACATCGACAACCAGCTCGATCCGGCCATCGTCAAAAGCAAAAACATCAGCGTGCCCTTCGTAGGTCCGGACAACCGCAAAGGTGCGCGTCTGGTCGGTGAATACCTGGCCAAGCAGCTCAAGGCCGGTGACGAAGTCGGCATCATTGAAGGCGTCTCCACGACCACCAATGCTCAGCAGCGCACTGCCGGCTTCAAGGATGCGATGGACGCTGCGCAGATCAAGATCGTTTCCCTGCAATCCGGTGATTGGGAAATCGACAAGGGCAACAAGGTTGCTGCGTCGATCCTCAGCGAATACCCGGATGTCAAAGCGCTGCTGGCCGGCAACGACAGCATGGCTGTAGGTGCTGTCTCCGCCGTGCGCGCCGCGGGCAAGGCCGGTCAGGTCCAAGTGGTTGGTTATGACAACATCAATGCCATTAAGCCCATGTTGAAGGACGGTCGCGTGTTGGCCACGGCTGACCAGTTCGCTGCCAAGCAAGCTGTTTTCGGCATCGAAACCGCGCTGAAAATCATCAAGGGCGAGAAAGTCGACAGCGGCGCCAACGGCGTGATCGAAACACCGGTCGAGCTGGTCACCAAGTAAGTCTTCTGGCGACACAACGGCGCTCGTCCGTCCGGGCGAGCGCATGGAGAGTTTTTATGTCAGTTTCCGCCCCGAACGCTGTCCTCTCGGTCAGCGGTATCGGTAAGACCTATGCGCAACCGGTGCTCACCGGCATCGATCTGACGCTGATGCGCGGTGAAGTACTGGCGCTGACCGGCGAGAATGGTGCCGGCAAAAGTACCCTGTCGAAGATCATTGGCGGACTGGTCACGCCGACCACCGGCCAGATGCAATTCCACGGCAAGGACTACCGTCCGGGCAGTCGTACCCAGGCCGAAGAGCTTGGCGTGCGTATGGTCATGCAAGAACTCAATCTGTTGCCGACGCTGTCGGTCGCGGAAAACCTGTTTCTCGACAACCTGCCAAGCAACGGCGGCTGGATCAGTCGCAAGCAACTGCGCAAAGCGGCGATCGAAGCCATGGCGCAAGTCGGTCTCGACGCCATTGACCCGGACACGCTAGTCGGCGAGTTGGGCATTGGCCACCAGCAGATGGTTGAAATCGCCCGCAACCTGATCGGCGATTGCCATGTGCTGATTCTCGACGAACCGACCGCGATGCTCACTGCGCGTGAAGTTGAAATGCTCTTTGAGCAGATCACCCGCTTGCAGGCGCGCGGCGTTTCGATCATCTACATTTCCCACCGTCTCGAAGAGCTCGCCCGCGTCGCACAGCGGATTGCCGTGCTGCGTGACGGCAATCTGGTCTGCGTCGAGCCGATGGCCAATTACAACAGCGAGCAACTGGTTACGCTGATGGTCGGTCGTGAACTGGGCGAACATATCGACATGGGTCCGCGCAAGATCGGTGCCCCGGCGCTGACTGTCACGGGTTTGACTCGCTCCGACAAAGTGCGCGATGTTTCCTTCGAAGTGCGTGCCGGCGAAATCTTCGGAATTTCCGGGTTGATCGGGGCAGGGCGCACAGAACTGCTGCGACTGATCTTCGGCGCAGACGTTGCCGACAGCGGCAGCATTGCCCTCGGCTCGCCAGCGAAAGTCGTCAGTGTGCGCTCGCCAGTCGATGCCGTGCGCAACGGTATCGCGTTGATCACCGAGGATCGCAAGGGTGAAGGCCTGCTGCTGAGTCAGTCGATCAGCGCCAACATCGCGCTCGGCAACATGCCGGAAATTTCCAGTGGCGGTGTCGTCAACAACGGCGACGAAATCGCTTTGGCGCAGCGTCAGATCGACGCCATGCGCATCCGCAGTTCAAGTCCGACACAACTGGTTTCGGAATTGTCCGGCGGCAACCAGCAGAAAGTCGTGATAGGCCGCTGGCTGGAGCGTGACTGTTCGGTGCTGCTGTTCGACGAACCGACCCGCGGCATCGACGTCGGTGCCAAGTTCGACATTTATGCCCTGCTCGGTGAACTGACGCGCCAGGGCAAAGCGCTGGTGGTGGTGTCCAGTGACCTGCGTGAGCTGATGCTGATCTGCGACCGGATCGGCGTGCTGTCGGCAGGGCGCTTGATCGACACCTTCGAGCGCGATAGCTGGACCCAGGATGATTTGCTTGCCGCCGCGTTCGCCGGCTACCAAAAACGTGATGCGTTGCTCAACGAAGCGGCGCCTAGGGATCTCCCATGAAAACTGCATCTCCTGCCGGCAAACGTAGTGGCAACTTCTATGGTCTGGGCACTTATCTGGGTCTGGCCGGTGCCTTGCTGGCGATGATTGCGCTGTTCTCGGTCTTGAGCAGCCACTTTCTGTCCTATAACACCTTCAGCACCCTGGCTAACCAGATTCCTGACCTGATGGTGCTGGCGGTCGGCATGACCTTCGTGTTGATCATCGGCGGCATCGACTTGTCCGTGGGTTCGGTGCTGGCGCTGGCGGCATCGACGGTCAGCGTCGCCATTCTCGGTTGGGGCTGGGGCGTGTTGCCGTCAGCGTTGCTCGGCATGGCCGTGGCGGCGCTGGCCGGTACCGTAACTGGTTCGATTACTGTTGCGTGGCGTATTCCATCGTTCATCGTCTCCCTGGGCGTGCTGGAAATGGCTCGGGGTCTGGCGTATCAGATGACTGGATCGCGCACTGCGTACATCGGTGATTCGTTTGCCTGGCTGTCGAACCCGATCGCGTTCGGCATCTCGCCGTCGTTCATCATTGCCTTGCTGGTGATCATCATTGCTCAAGCGGTTTTGACCCGCACCGTATTCGGTCGCTACCTGATCGGCATCGGCACCAACGAAGAGGCGGTGCGTCTGGCGGGGATCAATCCGAAACCCTACAAGATTCTGGTGTTCAGCCTGATGGGCCTGCTGGCCGGTGTCGCCGCGCTGTTTCAGATTTCCCGTCTGGAAGCCGCTGACCCGAATGCCGGTTCCGGTCTGGAGCTGCAAGTGATCGCCGCGGTGGTGATTGGCGGTACTAGCTTGATGGGCGGACGCGGTTCGGTGATCAGCACGTTCTTTGGCGTATTGATCATCTCGGTACTGGCGGCGGGTCTGGCTCAGATCGGCGCGACCGAGCCGACCAAACGTATCATCACCGGCGCCGTCATCGTGATCGCGGTGGTGCTCGACACTTATCGCAGTCAGCGCGCCAGTCGCCGGGGCTAAGACATGGCAACGATCAAGGACGTGGCAGCTCTCGCGGGAATTTCCTACACGACGGTGTCGCATGTGGTGAACAACACCCGGCCGGTCAGTCAGGAGGTGCGGCTGAAAGTCGAGGCGGCGATCAAGAGCCTCGACTATGTGCCGAGCGCGGTGGCGCGCTCGCTGAAGGCCAAGACCACTGCAACCATCGGCCTGCTGGTGCCGAACAGTCTCAACCCGTACTTCGCGGAACTGGCGCGGGGCATCGAGGATTACTGCGAGCGTAACGGCTACTGCGTGATCCTTTGCAACTCCGACGACAACCCCGACAAGCAGCGCAGCTATTTGCGCGTATTGCTGGAGAAGCGCATCGACGGTCTGATCGTTGCTTCCGCAGGTGGTGACAGCGGTCTGGCGCAAGGGCTGGCTGGCGTAAAAACGCCGATGGTCATCGTCGACCGTGGTCTGGACGGTGTCGATGCCGATCTGGTGCGCATCGATCACGAATATGGCGCCTACCTCGCCACCCGGCACTTGCTGGAATTGGGTCACCGCGACATTGCCACTATTGGCGGTCCGGCCAGTACCAGCGTGGCGCAGATGCGTCTGGCGGGATATTGCCGTGCGCTGAAAGAGGCGGGCGTTGAGGTCCGCCAGGAGCGCATGCTGGAAAGTGATTTCACCAGTACCGGCGGCTACAACGCGGCGGCGACGCTGCTGGAAAGCAATCCGCCGAGCGCGATTTTTGCCGGTAACGACATGATCGGTATCGGCGTGCTGCGTGCGGCGGCGGAGCGCAATGTTCGCGTGCCGAGCGAGCTGTCAGTGATCGGCTTCGACGATATCCAGATGAGTCGTTACGTGTATCCGGCACTCACCACGGTAGGGCAGTCGATCCTGCAACTGGGTGAGATGGCCGCCGAAGTGCTGTTGCGAAGGATTGCTACGCCGACTCTGGGTACCGATCAGCGGATCGTGACCCCGAGTATTGTCTTGCGCGAATCGACCGCACCGTTGTCCGGCGTGTTCACCGAATACCGCTGAAACCGAATTGACGAGTAATGATGTATGCCAGCAAATGTAGTGGTAATAGGCAGCCTGAACATGGATCTGGTGACTCGGGCGCCGCGGCTTCCGGTAGGCGGTGAAACGCTGATCGGTCATTCCTTTGCCACGGTTTCCGGTGGCAAGGGCGCCAATCAGGCGGTGGCCGCCGCGCGTTTGGGCGCACAGGTGGCGATGGTGGGCTGCGTTGGCAATGACGACTATGGCGTGCAATTGCGTGACGCCTTGTTGGCCGAGCAGATCGATTGTCAGGCAGTGAGTACAGTCAATGACTCCAGCGGCGTGGCGCTGATCGTGGTCGATGACAACAGTCAAAACGCCATTGTTATCGTCGCCGGCGCCAACGGCGCAATGACGCCCGCGGTGATCGACCGGTTTGATGCGGTGCTGCAAGCCGCCGACGTGATTATCTGCCAGCTCGAAATTCCGGATGCCACGGTGGGACATGCGCTCAAGCGTGCGCGTGCACTGGGCAAAATTGTCATCCTCAATCCGGCACCGGCCAGTCGTGCACTGCCGGCAGACTGGTTTGCCGCAATCGACTACCTGATTCCCAACGAGAGCGAAGCGACCGTGTTGAGCGGATTGCCGGTGGACTCGCTGGAAAGCGCAGAAAGTGCCGCCAGCCAACTGATCACTATGGGGGCGGGTAAAGTCATCATTACCCTCGGTGCTCAAGGTTCGCTGTTCGCTAACGGCCAGAGCTTTGAGCATTTCCCGGCGCCGAAAGTGAAGGCTGTCGACACCACCGCCGCCGGAGATACTTTTGTCGGTGGCTTTGCGGCGGCGCTGGCCAATGGCAAATCCGAGGCCGAGGCGATTCGCTACGGGCAGATTGCCGCCGCGCTGTCGGTAACTCGCGCCGGTGCACAACCGTCCATTCCAATCCAATCCGACGTACAGGCCTTTAAACCCGCATGAAAAAGACTCCTCTGCTTAACGTCGCACTGTCGCGGCTGATCGCGTCTCTGGGCCATGGCGACATGGTGGTCATTGGTGATGCCGGGCTGCCAGTGCCGCCGGGGGTCGAGCTGATTGATCTGGCGCTGACCCATGGCGTCCCGGATTTCATAAGCACCCTGAAAGTCGTGCTCAGCGAGATGCAGGTGGAAAGCCATGCACTGGCCAAAGAAATCTTCGACAAGCAACCGACCGCACTGACTGCGCTGGACGCGTTGAATGAAGAGGGCGCTTTGGGGCGTCGCGATCTGCTCAGTCATGAGCAATTCAAGGTGCTCAGCCGACAGGCTCGGGCGATTGTTCGTACAGGCGAATGTCAGCCGTACTGCAACATCGTGCTGGTCGCTGGAGTCACCTTTTAACTTTTGATTCACAAGCACAAGGAATGCGCCATGCAACGCTATGCTCAGAAACTGCACCAACTGCTACGGAGCCTGCTGCTTTTGTCCGTTATCTCTGCGACCGGCGCTCACGCGGCGGAAAAAATCGACCTGATTATCGACACCGACCCGGGGGCCGACGACGTAGTCGCTTTGCTGTTCGCGCTGGCATCGCCGGACGAACTGAACATTCGCGCGCTGACCACCGTAGCCGGCAACGTGCGCCTCGAAAAGACGTCGCGTAACGCACGACTGGCTCGCGAGTGGGCAGGGCGCGAAGACGTACCGGTTTATGCCGGTGCGCCGAAGCCGCTGATGCGCACCCCTATCTACGCCGAGAACATCCATGGCAAGGAAGGCCTGTCGGGTGTCACCGTGCACGAACCGAAAAAGGGTCTGGCTGAAGGCAATGCAGTCAACTACCTGATCGATACCCTGAAAAAAGCCAAGCCGCACAGCATCACTATCGCCATGCTCGGCCCACAGACCAACCTGGCGCTGGCGTTGATCCAAGAGCCTGAAATCGTTCAGGGCATCAAGGAAGTGGTGATCATGGGTGGTGCGCACTTCAACGGTGGCAACATCACTCCGGTGGCTGAATTCAACCTGTTTGCTGACCCGCAAGCGGCCGAAGTGGTCCTGAAAAGCGGCGTGAAACTCACCTACCTGCCACTGGACGTGACGCACAAGATCCTCACCAGTGACGCACGCCTGAAACAGATCGCTGCGCTGAACAACAACGCCAGCAAGATAGTCGGCGATATCCTCAACGAGTACATCAAGGGCGACATGGAGCACTACGGTATTCCGGGTGGCCCGGTGCATGACGCTACCGTTGTGGCCTATCTGCTCAAGCCGGAACTGTTCACCGGTCGTTCGGTGAATGTCGTGGTGGATAGCCGTGAAGGGCCGACTTTCGGTCAGACCATCGTCGATTGGTACGATGGCCTGAAAGCGCCGAAGAACGCTTTCTGGGTGGAAAATGGTGACGCGCAAGGCTTCTTTGACTTGCTGACCGAGCGCCTGAAACGCCTGAAGTAAACCATTCGCCCGCAGGTGCCAGCCTGCGGGTTTTTACACCCTCTCAGTGTGTTCGTTCTGTTCGCTCGGATAGCGTTCGAAAATCTGCTTGATGAATTGCTTGGCTGCTTCCGTGCCCAGCTCTTTGACCAATAGATCGATACCAATAAGCGCCAGTTCTTCTGTGGTTCCCGGGCTGTAGGAACTGTGGCCGTCTGCCCATTTGGCTTTGATGTCGGCGTCGATGCTTATGGTGGTCATGGGAGCGCTCAAAGGTCGGAAGGTCTATGCATCGAGTTAACCATTTTGTCGGGCCTTTGGCACTGCGACTTAGGCATGAGCGGAGCGCTATGCGACACTTGGTCTTTTAAGGCTTTTCAAGGACCGTGCTGTGCAGATCGATTTGAACACCCCTGACGGCCTCACGCTCGACGCTGTGCGCCAGTTGCTTGCCTCGGCCAGTGATGACGAACACACGCAGCTGCGCGTGACCAAGGGCGGTATCGCTTACATTTCTTCCGGCGTTACCGGTGGGCAGGATATCGATGGTTTGCTGTTTCGCCTGGAAACCTGGGCTAAAGGCTCGGGCTACGTGGGCAATGTCGCGGCCAGTGACGAGGTGTGGGTGATGCAGATTTTCAATGCGCTGAAGGACAACTGGCCGAATCCACCGTATGACTACATCGACGTCTATTGAGCGCCGTTAATATTCAGTCACGATTGATTGATGAAGTGACGCATGCCGCTCAGGCACACTCGGCGTTTTTCCAATCGTGGGGCAGGGTGATGGCCTTGGCTGTGAAACCAAAAGCCGGAATGGCGGTCGCACGATCTCAGCTTAACCATTTTGAAAACAAGGAGGCTTCATGCCTTTGAAGTTCGCGACACTGGGTGCACTTATGGCCGCTGCCATGTTGGCCGGTTGCAGCACGACCTCCAGCGAGTCGGCAAAGGATCCTGTGGCACCCGAAGCCGGTAGCCGCTGTGAAGCCACGGCGGCGGAATTCGCCATTGGCAAGAAAGCTTCGCCCGCATTGCTGGAGCAGGCGCGTGCCAAAGCCGGCGCGCAAAATGCCCGTTTCCTCAAGCCCGATGACATGATCACTCTGGAATACCGCTCTGATCGCCTGAATCTGAACACCGACAATAATCTGGTGATCACTCGCGTCAACTGCGGCTGATCACACAGCGCTTTTGTTGCAGGCATAAAAAACCCCGTCACATGGACGGGGTTTTTTTAGTGCGCCGAGAAATTACTCTGGGCGAACCTGTGCAGCTTGCATACCCTTTTGGCCTTTCTCAGCCACGAAAGAGACGGTCTGGCCTTCTTTCAGGCTTTTGAAACCGTCGGATTCGATAGCTTTGAAGTGTACGAACAGGTCGTCACCGCCACCTTGAGGAGTGATGAAGCCGAAGCCTTTTTCATCGTTGAACCACTTAACGGTGCCGGTTTGGCGATTAGACATGGTGTATCTCCAAGAAACATATATTTTTCAGTACTGTGCTGCTCAGGCCAACTGGGCACACCCGGGTATCATAGTCGAAATGTTCGCTTTGGTAGCCCCCCGGACGTGCTGTTTGCCAATCAGTCGTGTTTTCTTTACTGCCTGTTTCTGCTGAAAGCCCCGGTTTACAAGGCTTTGCGCGGAACGTAAAGACAATAAAAAAACCTGTAAAACCTGCATAAATCGTCCAAAAAGGCTCAAATTCAGCCATTTTTAGCGGCGCTGAGCCAACTCGGAAGACTTTTTTGATCACTTTTTCGCCGGAGTATTTGCTTTGCATTTGGCGATTTGGCCCAGTGCTTTCTGCTGCAGCTCAGGGCTAGCCTTATTGTCCATCAGGGACTGAATGTCGGCTGCAGGATAAGACTTGATGGCATCAGCGCCACAAGCGCAGTGCGATTTGGCCGCAGCAGCGCCAATTTGCGGAGTCGCCGCTTGGGTGCACTGCGCCATGTACTTCTCGCGCTCGCCCTTAGGCCAGTCGGCGTGGGCAGTCAGCGGCAGCAACATAACGATAGGGGCGACGACGGCGAACAGGGTATTCAGACGCATGCGAGGATGCTCCTTGTGGGTCAATGTCTTGTTATCTGAGGGCTGAAGGGGCCATCAAGTTCAGCACTCTGGCATAAAAACAGACGATTTGCCTTGTGATCAAACAGAGGCATAAGTGACCGCTCATCTGTGCTAGCATGCCGGGCTCAAGCGTTCTCAGGCTCCGGAAGACCTTCAGTCCCGGTAGCGGTCGACGTGCGAATATTTCGATTTGAATCCCAGTCACTCTGGTTCGGTTTTCCGGTTGGCCGCAAGGCTCCTGCCGCTGTAAGGCAGGCGTTCGTCATTGAATGGCCTGGATCGGATCTTGTACTGGCTCATCCCAACCCACGTGACCTTTGGTAGGGGTCACCACTAGGAGAGGAGGCGCCATGCCAACTATTACTCTTCCCGACGGCAGTCAACGTTCATTCGATCACCCGGTTTCCGTAGCCGAGGTCGCCGCATCCATTGGTGCCGGTCTGGCCAAAGCTACTCTGGCCGGCAAGGTCAATGGTCAACTGGTCGACGCCAGCGACATCATCAGCAGCGACGCGACCCTGCAAATCATCACGCCAAAGGATGAAGAGGGGCTGGAGATCATTCGCCACTCTTGCGCTCACCTGGTTGGCCACGCGGTCAAGCAGCTGTACCCGACTGCGAAAATGGTCATCGGGCCGGTCATCGACGAAGGCTTCTATTACGACATCGCCTTCGAGCGTCCTTTCACTCCGGACGACATGGCTGCCATCGAACAGCGCATGCAACAGCTGATCGAAAAAGATTACGACGTCATCAAGAAAGTCACTCCGCGTGCCGAAGTGATCGAAGTGTTCAAGGCCCGTGGCGAAGACTACAAGCTGCGTCTGGTCGAGGACATGCCGAACGAGCAGGCCATGGGTCTGTACTATCACGAAGAATACGTCGACATGTGCCGCGGTCCGCACGTGCCGAACACGCGTTTCCTGAAATCCTTCAAGCTGACCAAGCTGTCCGGTGCCTACTGGCGCGGCGACGCCAAGAACGAGCAATTGCAGCGCGTTTACGGCACCGCTTGGGCAGACAAGAAGCAGCTGGCGGCTTATATCCAGCGCATCGAAGAAGCTGAAAAGCGCGATCACCGCAAGATCGGCAAGCGTCTGGGCCTGTTCCACACCCAGGAAGAATCCCCGGGCATGGTGTTCTGGCACCCGAACGGCTGGACTCTGTACCAAGTGCTCGAGCAGTACATGCGCAAGATCCAGCGCGACAACGGCTACCTTGAGATCAAAACCCCTCAAGTCGTTGACCGCAGCCTGTGGGAGAAATCCGGGCACTGGGCCAACTACGCCGACAACATGTTCACCACGCAGTCGGAAAACCGCGACTACGCGATCAAGCCGATGAACTGCCCTTGCCACGTGCAGGTGTTCAACCAAGGCCTGAAGAGCTACCGCGAGCTGCCGATGCGTCTGGCCGAGTTCGGTGCCTGCCACCGTAACGAGCCGTCGGGTGCGTTGCACGGCATCATGCGCGTACGTGCGTTCACTCAGGACGACGCCCACATCTTCTGCACAGAAGAGCAGATGCAGGCTGAATCCGCTGCATTCATCAAGCTGACCATGGACGTTTACCGCGACTTCGGCTTTAC
This sequence comes from Pseudomonas sp. SDT291_1_S447, assembly GCF_054070155.1. Taxonomy (NCBI): domain Bacteria; kingdom Pseudomonadati; phylum Pseudomonadota; class Gammaproteobacteria; order Pseudomonadales; family Pseudomonadaceae; genus Pseudomonas; species Pseudomonas sp. SDT291_1_S447. The sequence continues at coordinate 48,162 of NZ_JBSVXS010000009.1, read as the reverse complement.
CGATGTCGAGATGAAACTGTCCACTCGTCCGGAAAAACGCGTCGGTTCCGACGAACTGTGGGATCGCGCCGAAGCTGCATTGGCTGCGGCCCTTGATTCTGCGGGCCTGCCGTACGATCTGCAGCCGGGCGAAGGTGCGTTCTACGGTCCGAAGATCGAGTTCTCACTGAAAGACTGCCTTGGTCGGGTCTGGCAATGTGGTACTCTTCAGCTCGATTTTAACCTGCCTGTCCGTTTGGGCGCTGAATACGTCTCCGAAGACAACAGCCGCAAACACCCAGTGATGTTGCACCGTGCGATCCTCGGTTCCTTCGAGCGTTTCGTCGGGATTCTGATCGAGCACTACGAAGGTGCGTTCCCTGCTTGGCTCGCGCCAACGCAGGCGGTGATCATGAATATCACTGATAAACAGGCAGATTTTGTTGCAGAAGTTGAAAAAACTCTCAACGAAAGCGGATTTCGTGCCAAGTCCGACTTGAGAAATGAAAAGATCGGCTTTAAAATCCGCGAGCATACTTTGCTCAAGGTTCCCTATCTTTTGGTTATCGGAGATAAGGAAGTCGAGATGCAGACTGTCGCTGTGCGTACTCGTGAAGGTGCTGACCTGGGCTCGATGCCCGTCGCCCAGTTCGCTGAGTTTCTCGCGCAAGCGGTTTCCCGGCGTGGTCGCCCAGATTCGGAGTAATTATTATTAAGCGTGAAATGAGACAAGATAAACGAGCTGCACCGAAAGCCCCGATCAACGAGAATATCTCGGCACGCGAGGTTCGGTTAATTGGCGCTGATGGCGAGCAGATTGGCATCGTCTCGATTGATGAAGCGCTTCGTATTGCTGAAGAAGCAAAGCTTGATCTGGTAGAAATCTCCGCAGACGCAATCCCACCGGTTTGCCGGGTGATGGATTACGGCAAATCGATCTTCGAAAAGAAGAAACAGGTTGCTGCGGCGAAGAAGAACCAGAAGCAGATTCAGGTAAAAGAAATCAAGTTTCGTCCAGGGACGGAGGAAGGGGATTACCAGGTAAAACTGCGCAACCTGGTACGTTTCCTGAGTGATGGGGACAGGGCCAAGGTATCCTTGCGATTCCGCGGCCGTGAGATGGCCCACCAGGAGCTGGGGATGGAACTCCTCAAGCGGGTTGAAGCTGACCTGCTCGAGTACGGTTCGGTCGAACAGCATCCTAAGATGGAAGGACGCCAGCTGATCATGGTCATCGCCCCGAAAAAGAAGAAGTAATCAACAGGGCACGGCAGGCCTTCTGATTATGTTTATCAACTGAATGCGGAGTATCCGAACATGCCAAAAATGAAAACCAAAAGTGGTGCTGCTAAGCGGTTTCTGAAAACTGCTAACGGTATCAAGCACAAGCACGCTTTCAAGAGCCACATCCTGACTAAAATGTCGACCAAGCGTAAGCGTCAACTGCGCGGTAGCAGCTTGCTGCATCCGTCTGACGTGGCAAAAGTCGAGCGCATGCTGCGCCTTCGTTAATTTTAGTCAAGAATAGAGGAAGTAACTCATGGCTCGTGTAAAGCGTGGCGTCATTGCCCGTAAGCGTCACAAAAAAATTCTGAAACTTGCTAAAGGCTACTACGGCGCACGCTCCCGCGTATTCCGTGTTGCCAAGCAAGCGGTAATCAAGGCAGGCCAATACGCCTACCGTGACCGTCGTCAGAAAAAACGTCAGTTCCGCGCTCTGTGGATCGCTCGTATCAACGCTGGTGCTCGTGTTAACGGTCTGTCCTACAGCCGTTTCATCGCTGGCCTGAAAAAAGCGTCCATCGAGATCGACCGTAAGGTTCTGGCTGATCTGGCAGTGAACGAAAAAGCGGTGTTTGCTGCGATTGTCGAGAAAGCTAAAGCCACCTTGGCTTAAGTACCCCCGACAATCACCCGGCCTCACTTCCGTGGGGCCAGGTGGTAAACGTCTTAAATAGGGGAAGAGCCTTCAAGCTCTTCCCCTATTTTGTATCTGGAGTCTGTACATGGAAAACCTGGATGCGCTGGTCTCTCAAGCACTAGAGGCTGTGCAAAGCGCTGAAGATATCAATGCCCTGGAGCAAATCCGGGTTCAATACCTTGGCAAAAAGGGTGAATTGACTCAGGTGATGAAGACCCTGGGGAATTTGCCGGCAGAAGAGCGTCCGCAAGTCGGCGCCCTGATCAACGTTGCCAAGGAACGTGTTACAGGCGTTCTCAATGCGCGCATGGCTCTGTTTGAAGAAGCCGAACTGGCTGCCAAACTGTCCGCCGAATCCATTGACGTGACATTGCCGGGCCGTGGCCAGACCTCTGGTGGTCTGCATCCGGTGACCCGGACTCTGGAGCGTGTAGAGCAGTTCTTCACCCGCATCGGCTACGGCATTGCAGAAGGCCCTGAGGTCGAAGACGACTATCACAACTTTGAAGCGCTCAACATCCCAGGCCATCACCCGGCCCGGTCGATGCATGACACCTTCTATTTCAACGCCAACATGCTGCTGCGCACCCATACCTCGCCGGTACAGGTCCGCACCATGGAATCGAAACAGCCGCCGATCCGCATCGTCTGCCCAGGCCGCGTATATCGCAGCGACTCCGATATCACCCACTCGCCGATGTTCCATCAGGTCGAAGGCCTGCTGGTTGATCGCGACATCAATTTTGCCGATCTCAAAGGCACCATCGAAGAATTCCTGCGGGTGTTCTTCGAAAAAGAGCTGGCCGTACGTTTCCGCCCTTCGTACTTCCCGTTCACCGAGCCATCCGCTGAAGTCGATATGGAATGCGTGATGTGCAGCGGTAAAGGCTGCCGCGTGTGCAAGCAGACCGGCTGGCTGGAAGTGATGGGCTGCGGCATGGTTCACCCGAACGTGCTGCGCATGTCCGGCATCGATCCGGAAGAGTTCTCCGGTTTTGCTTTCGGTATGGGCGTCGAGCGTCTGGCCATGCTCCGTTACGGCGTGAACGACTTGCGTCTGTTCTTCGACAACGACTTGCGGTTCCTCGCGCAATTTCGCTAGTCGTAACGAATTCTTAGGAGAGCAGGATGAAATTCAGTGAACAATGGCTGCGTGGCTGGGTTAGCCCGCAGGTAAATCGCGACGAGCTGGTTGCTCGTCTGTCGATGGCTGGCCTTGAGGTCGATAGCGTGACCCCGGCCGCCGGTGTATTCAGTGGCGTGGTCGTGGGCGAGGTGCTGAGCACCGAGCAACACCCTGATGCCGACAAGTTGCGCGTGTGCCAGGTCAGCAATGGTGCGGAAACCTTTCAGGTCGTGTGCGGAGCGCCAAACGTGCGTCCGGGCCTGAAGATTCCGTTCGCCATGATCGGTGCTGAGCTGCCGGGCGATTTCAAGATCAAGAAGGCCAAGCTGCGCGGCGTTGAGTCCAACGGCATGCTCTGCTCGCAATCCGAGCTGCAGGTCGGTGAAGGCAATGACGGTCTGATGGAGCTGCCGGCCGATGCGCCGGTGGGCGAAGATTTCCGTGTGTACCTGGATCTGGAAGACGCCAGCATCGAGGTCGACCTGACCCCGAACCGCGGCGACTGTCTGTCCCTGGCCGGTCTGGCCCGTGAAGTTGGCGCGCTGTACGACGCGCCGGTGACCCGTCCGGTGGTCATGACCATTCCTGCCGTGCACGATGAAGTGCGTTCGGTAGAAGTGCTGGCGCCAGCAGCATGCCCGCGTTACCTGGGTCGCGTTATCCGTAACGTTGATCTGTCCAAGCCGACGCCGCTGTGGATGGTGGAACGTCTGCGCCGCGCCGACGTGCGCAGCATCGACGCAGCCGTCGACATCACCAACTATGTGATGCTCGAACTGGGTCAGCCACTGCACGCTTTCGATCTCGCCGAAATCAATGGCGGCATTCGTGTGCGCATGGCAGAAGAGGGCGAGAAGCTGGTACTGCTCGACGGTCAGGAAGTCAGCCTGCGTAGCGATACGCTGGTGATTGCCGACCACACCCGCGCGCTGGCGATTGCCGGTGTCATGGGTGGTGAGCACAGCGGTGTCTCCGCGACCACTCGCGACGTATTCCTGGAATCCGCATTCTTCGACCAGATCGCTGTCGCTGGCAAGGCTCGCTCCTACGGCCTGCACACCGATGCATCGCACCGCTACGAGCGTGGCGTTGACTGGCAACTGGCCCGTGAAGCCATGGAGCGCGCCACTGGCCTGCTGCTGGATATCACTGGCGGCGAAGCCGGCCCGATCATCGAGACCGTCAGCGAGCAGCATCTGCCGTCGATCGCTCCGATCACCCTGCGTTCCCAGCGCATCACCCAGATGCTCGGTATGGAAATGGATTCCGCTCAGGTCGAGCGTTTGCTCGGCGGCCTGGGTCTCGGTATTTCCGCCGACGGTGAAGGCCAGTGGCGCGTAGAAGTGCCAAGCCATCGCTTCGACATCAGCCTGGAAGTCGATCTGATCGAAGAACTGGCCCGTCTGTACGGCTACAACCGTCTGCCGGTTCGTTACCCGCAAGCGCGTCTGGCGCCGCAAGCCAAAGCCGAAGCGCGTAGCGATCTGCCGGAACTGCGCCGTCTGCTGGTGGCTCGTGGTTATCAGGAAGCGATCACTTACAGCTTCATCGATCCGCGTCAGTTCGAACTGTTCAACCCGGGCGTTGAGCCGCTGTTGCTGGCCAATCCTATTTCCAATGACATGGCTGCCATGCGTTCGTCGCTGTGGCCTGGCTTGGTCAAAGCGTTGCAGCACAACCTCAACCGTCAGCAGGATCGCGTGCGTCTGTTCGAAAGCGGTCTGCGCTTCGTTGGTCAGCTCGAAGGTCTGAAGCAAGAGCCGATGCTGTCCGGCGTGGTTTGCGGTAGCCGTCTGCCGGAAGGCTGGGCGCAAGGTCGCGACACTGTCGATTTCTTCGACGTCAAAGCTGACGTGGAAGCGGTGCTGGGCTTCGCCGGTGCACTGGATTCGTTCACTTTCGCTCCGGGCAAACACCCGGCGCTGCACCCGGGTCAAACCGCGCGCATCGAGCGCGAAGGACGTGAAGTCGGTTTCATCGGTGCTATTCACCCGGAATTGTCGAAAGCCTTGGGTCTGGATCGTCCAGTTTTCGTTTTCGAGCTGGTTCTGGCTGAAGTGGCACTCGGTAAAATGCCGAAATTCCACGAGTTGTCGCGCTTTCCTGAAGTGCGTCGTGACCTTGCACTGATTGCGCATAAAGACGTCGCGTCCGCAGCCGTACTGGACGTAATCCGTGAAAATGCAGGCGAATGGCTCACAGATCTCAGGCTGTTTGACGTGTATCAGGGTAAAGGTATTGATCCTGATAGAAAAAGCCTTGCAGTTGGCTTGACCTGGCAGCATCCATCGCGCACTCTTAATGACGATGAGGTGAATTCGACGACGCAAAATATCCTCACCTCGCTCGAACAAAGGTTGAACGCCACGTTAAGGAAGTGACGTATGGGGGCTTTGACGAAAGCTGAGATGGCGGAACGTCTGTATGAAGAGCTGGGCCTGAACAAGCGGGAAGCCAAGGAATTGGTCGAACTGTTTTTCGAGGAAATCAGGCACGCTCTTGAAGACAACGAGCAGGTCAAATTGTCCGGTTTCGGCAATTTCGACCTTCGGGACAAACGCCAGCGGCCTGGCCGCAACCCGAAAACGGGGGAAGAAATCCCGATCACGGCTCGCCGTGTGGTCACCTTTCGTCCAGGGCAGAAGTTGAAGGCCCGAGTTGAGGCTTATGCTGGAACCAAGTCATAACGACGAACTACCCGTCATCCCGGGCAAACGCTACTTCACCATCGGTGAAGTCAGCGAGCTGTGTGCCGTAAAGCCACACGTGCTGCGCTACTGGGAGCAGGAGTTTCCTCAACTCAACCCCGTCAAACGCCGCGGAAACCGCCGGTATTATCAGCGCCAAGACGTGCTGATGATCCGGCAGATCCGCGCGCTCCTTTACGATCAAGGTTTCACCATCGGCGGCGCACGCTTGCGTCTGTCCGGCGATGAAGCCAAAGACGACACGACCCAATACAAGCAGATGATTCGGCAGATGATTGCCGAATTGGAAGATGTGCTGGTGGTTCTCAAGAAATAAAAAGCAGCGTTTGAATACTTCCAGTTTTCAAAAGCTTGCGCTATATTCTTGAGCGTTCTTCGAGGTGAAGAACGGTTGCAGAACCAGTCGGGGCGTAGCGCAGTCCGGTAGCGCACTAGCATGGGGTGCTAGGGGTCGAGTGTTCGAATCACTCCGTCCCGACCATATTTTTCAATGACTTAGCCCAATCTGAAAAGGTTGGGCTTTTTCATGTCTGAAAAATACCCCCACATTTACCCCCACGGACTTTTCTGACTATTTTTTATTTGGCTAAAGCTGGCAGAACCGGATAAAGGTTAGTCTTCAACAATATTTCAAAACGACACGGTGGTAGAGCAAGCGGCTTGGTGATTATCCTGGAGCGCTTTGGTCGCGAGATGGAAGGTAGATGTCGTGATGGCTATTTGATATTCTTGAGTGCATTGTCAAACTCCAAGGCAGTTATTGAGTTAGGCTATGCCCTCCGGCATTGTATAAATTTACCGTCATTTTCGAGGTTGGCCGTCAGGTTTCACAGCGCCCAAGAGCTTCCGTAGATGGCAGTTGTAGAACGGTCCGCGGCCTTTAGGATTTTGCGCCGATCGCTTGCTCGTAGTCGGTGGCCAAGGGCGAAGGCATAGGCGTGAATTGTCTGCTGTAATGTGCATTCAAGCGGAATCAATAGGAAAGTGAATTCATAGTAGCGAGGGAAAGCTTGAGCTTATTTGTGGGTGCATTCGTTGAGCTTGTAGATCCTCCTTACGCTGAGTGGGGGGTTGGGAAGCTAGTGATGATCGCTGGTCAACTTGGGACGGTGCAATTTTTCGACTCTCCCGATCCGGGATCACATGTCACGATTGAGTTTCCGATAGCGAAGATCCGGTCTGTAAGTCTAAGGCCTCAAACACGTATTTATAGACGCCACTCAGCTGGTGGGCGCTGGCAGGTAGGAAGAGTGCTTCAACACGATGGGGAGAGGACGCTTTTGGTCCAATACCCTAATGGTGATAGCGTTAACGTCGAAGCTTGCGATGTTGAAGTCCGTTGGAACCGGCCGATTCAAGACCCATTGCCTTATTTGATAGCAGAAGCAACGGAAACACCTTTCCTTGCCGATGCGCGGAGTGCCTTTGCTCACGTCACATCTCTCCAATACGCGGCTTGTTGGGGGATGGCCTCTGTACTGAGTTCGTCGATTGAACTCGTAGATTACCAACTCAATGTTGTTCGACGGATTCTGACTGACCCAATCCAGCGCTATTTGCTTGCCGATGAAGTTGGTTTAGGCAAGACTATTGAGGCATGTCTTGTCATTCGGCAATACATGCTTGACGATCCATTGAATGCTAAGGTTCTCGTCGTAGCACCGAGGGCATTGGTGCAGCAGTGGCGTGAGGAGTTAACGCGTCGATTTGCTCTTGACGCATTTCTGGACGACTACTTACACGTTGTAGGTCATGATCAGATCGACCGTATAGCTCGGCTTTTGCCTGATGCGGGATTGATTGTGGTCGATGAAGCTCACCACCTTTCGCGAAAAACGGAAGGTGGGGAAAACCTTCTCTATGAATTACTTCGACGATTTGCCCCCAGCGTTCCCCGATTGCTATTGCTGTCGGCGACACCTGTCCTGAGTGACAGCGCTGGTTTTCTCAGGGTGATGCATCTGCTGGATTCTGCGGTCTTTCCGCTGGACGATTTGGAAGGCTTCGAGCATCGGATCAAATCTCGTCAGTTCGTGGCCGAGTTGGTTGCGATCCTCCTACCGAAGAATGTTTGGTCCCTACCAGCAGAACTCGATAGGTTAAGCGCTGAGTTCAATACCGACCCTTTGTTGGATGAACTTATAAGTGACCTACGCGTAATTCTGGATCGTTTTCCTGAAGAAGACGATGAGGCGTTAATTGAAGCGTTGAGTGCATTGCGGATGCACCTTGCTGAAACCTATCGTTTACATCGCCGCGTTCTTCGCAATCGCCGTGTAGCGGTCCCATGGGCCACCATCCAACGTTCCGGCCTGGAACGGTTTGAGTTCGAGCACGAAATAAACATTGGTGCGACTTTCATGCACCAACTTGAAGACTTGCGTCTTCATCTTGGGGCCCTCACGGATCTCTCGCCTAGTGTCCGAACGACACTCCTAGATTGGGGAGTGCGACCCAACTCCTGCATGCGTGTGGAAGAATGGTTGATCAGCTTGGGTGTCGAAGACATCGAGGCGAGACGTTTGGCGAAGGTTCTGGAGGGCTCTGCACGAACCATTCGTGAGTTGGATAGCCGCTTTCTCGCACTACGCGATGCCGTTTCCGGACTACTCAAGAAGGCTGGACAGCAAATCGTTGTTTTCTGCGACTCAGCCGAAGATGCGGATCGGGCCGTAGAGATGCTTGGTAGGGAGTTCGGACGATTGGTGCAACGCCATCAGGTTCTTGATGCGATACCTGATCAAGAAGACCTTGAGGACGATGAGCAGTTGCCTTGGAAGGCATTTCTGACGCTTCCGTCTACATGCCGGGTGCTTGTATGTGATGCCGGCGCAGAAGAGGGTGTGAACCTTCATGGAGGCAGCAAGGTAGCGTTGCACTTTGATCTACCCGTGTCTCCCAATCGGATCGAACAACGCCTAGGGCGACTGGATCGATTTGGCACAGGCGATCCCGTGCGGTCCATTGTGCTAGTGGACCGTGCCAACCTTAATGAGAAGGGGTGGCTGGATGTGCTTGATACTGCATGGGAGATTTTTGATCGCTCAGTTGCGAGCCTTCAGTATCTGATTGAGGAGTCGACTCAGGGTTTGATCAATGACTGGTTTGATCTCGGTGCGCTGGCATTCGCTCCTCACGTCGAAGCGCTCGCTGGGCAGGATGGCAGGATTAGAAAAGAATTGCGTCGCATCGACCAGCAAGATGCTTTGGATTCGCTCGAACAGCCAGGCGATGATTTGTTAGACGATCTAACGGAATGTGACCAGCAGTGGGAGGCTTGGCGCGACGGGTTCGACACCTTTGCAGTTCAGGCTCTTCGCTTCGTTCGCCGAACCGAAGCAATTCGCCCTAACGGGGATTCGATCTTTCGAGTTGGTTACGCATACCGAGGTGATCAGCAAACGCTGCTACCGTTGAGTCGGTTTGTTGGGGGGTTTCTTCAGGCTATGGATCTTGAGGCGCCTGATGGAAGTTCGCAGATGCCTCTCACCCATCGTTATGCTTTTAAACGCCAGACGGTCAACTCGCGCGAGGGGCTTAGGGACAACATCCGCCTCCTCAGGATAGGTGACCCGTTAATCACAGCACTAGAGCGTTTTGCAGCCGTTGACGACCGTGGCCGGGCCTTTGGTTTGTGGCGTGTTAGGCAAGATTCTGAAATCATCGATCCGAGCGGAGCAGACCTTTTTTTTCGCTTCGATTTCGTGGTTCATCCCGGTGAAGTGCTGTCGTCGACTGAGAGCGTTTCGGAGACACACGCTTACGATATTCAAAGGAGCGCATTATCCCGATCGGCACGCGCAAGCATGCCTCCCTTGTTTTTTACAGTATGGGTGTCAGGTTCGGGCCATATTGTGAGTGAACCTCCGAAAGCGCTGTTAGAAAAGTATAAAGACAAGGGACAAAGAGCGGGGAGCGCTGATTTTAATTTGAATCCGGACCGCTGGCGCGTTCTGCATCAGAGGCGGGATTTCGCTTGGTTGCAGAACTGGGACGAGCTTTGTTCGCGGGCAAGGGACGTGGCTCAGCAATATGTGTTGGTATCTCCAAAATTCAATGGGCATCTCGAAAGTGCGCTAGTAGCCGTGGCGCGACAGCATAAGTTGCGTTTGGCACAAGGTAGGGCACGTGCCTCGCGAATGAGTGGTGTCGCCGCAGCGACGGAGTTGCGGGAGTTAGAAACTGATGATTGTTTTTACAGGAATCTCGCAACCGTTTTGCGAAACCCGATTCTTAGGCTCGAATGCGTGGGTGCAATCTTTCTCGCCAATCACTCTCCTTTCACCTCATGCTGAGCGATCTGTTCGACGACTCTGCACTACAGAGCGCATGTAGAGACTGGTCAAATGCCAACATTTCTTCTGAATTGGCCCGTGATGGCCTTCTAGAGCGAATTCGTCAACTTTTGGTCCTGATGAAGTCTTTTCCTAGACTTGTCAGTCATGTTGACCTCATCTGCCTCTTCCGGCAGTGGCAATTGCGCAATATGGCCGCTGGCGCGAACTATTGGCTGAGGGTGCCACGATCCGATGGTTGGCCGTCCGCATCCACATGGCGCGAGGCTGGATTCGATGTGGCCGAATTTAACGATGGGTTCGATGCACGGGCTCGGCCTATCCGGATTCCTTGGCTCGGCATCCAAGAGAATATTTTTGACGACGTTTTTGCTGAGATTTTCTACCGTACCTCCCTGGAGGTTCCCGCAGACCCTTGTCTGAGAAGGTTGCTTGGAAACGACACTTGTCTATCAGAAGGGCAGCGTGAAGCTTTGCGAGCAGTCATACATTTGCCCGCCGATGTAACATTGATTGCGAATCTGCCTACAGGTAGTGGTAAGTCATCTCTCTGCCATCTCCCCCCGCTTTTCTATGGCGAGGGTCATCTTACTTTGACGATCGTACCGACCGTGGCTTTGGCTATAGATCAAGCACGACGGATGAAAAAATTACTTTTGCAGCAGAGTCCATCATGGGAAGCCACTCCACTGGCTTATCATGGAGGGCTGACACCGAAGGAGCGCGATGACGTCCGTCGGGCTATACAGAACGGTACTCAGCGAATGATCTTCGCTTCTCCGGAGAGTGCAACAGGCTCCTTGCGCAATGCGTTAGAGCATGCGGCTGCGGTGGGTCGTCTGACACACATAGTTGTTGATGAAGCGCACCTCGTAGCGACTTGGGGAAGCGGCTTCCGCCCAGAGTTTCAGTTGCTTCCGGCTCTAGTGCGACACCTACGTAAGATAAGTCACGAAGGGGCTAAGCGGTCGGTTCGACTGATTCTTGCATCTGCGACCTTGACGAAGGGGACGATAGACGTACTCCAGAAGCACTTTGGACCAGCGGCACAGACCGAGTTGATCTCGGGCGTCCACTTGCGTTCGGAACCGCGTTACACATTCAAACGGTGTAGGTCAAAGGTCGAGCAAAGGGAGCGAGTCCTAGAAGTTCTCAAGTTAGCACCGCGGCCTTTTATTCTGTATGTGACCAAGCCGGAGGAGGCGGTAGAGTTCCGCGCGCTGCTACGTGATCAAGGGTTCGGTCGAATAGAACAATTCACCGGATTGACGGGCGCTTCGGAGCGCGATCATCTACTCAGTGCATGGAACTTGGGCACACTTGACGGTATGGTCGCCACGTCTGCATTTGGGCTTGGTGTCGATAAGGCCGATGTCCGTACCATCGTGCACGCCACACTCCCCGAGTCGCTTGATCGGTTTTACCAAGAGGTTGGACGCAGCGGAAGGGATGGCAAGGCCTCAGCGAGCCTGCTGCTTTACACTGAAGAAGATATCCACCAGGCAAGGGGGATTTCGCTCCAGAGGCTAATCGGGAACGATCTTGGCTACAAACGGTGGGGGGCTATGATTGGTAATACGGTTTGGCAGCAACCGAATTCGGATCTCGTATGGGTCGATTTGGATGCGCTACGCTCTGATTTGTACCAGCACTCAGCGGCGAATCGAGGTTGGAATTTTAGAACCTTGAACCTAATGGCTCTGGCGGGAATGCTCGAAATATGTGCACTTCGATCCTACCTTCCAGAGTTTCGTCAGCGAGAGGATGAAGTTGTACGCGAGGCCGATGCTTTTTATGCGGCGGTTCGAATCTTAGAAACGGGACATCTGAACGAGGCTTTCTTCAATGCCCGAATGAACACAATAAGAAGCGTGATTAACGAATCGTCCGATGAGAGCGTAGAGTCAGTGCTTGACGTTGCCTCAGGTAAAGTCGAAATTTCGCTTGCGCTCACTTCTACCTATGAGCTTGCGCGGGACAATGCATACGTTCCCGTCACCCGCTGTTGCGGAGGATGCCCTCAGCACTGGGCCGACGAACAAGAAAGCAGTAAATATGACAAGCCCTTCGTGAGCCGCATCAGTCGATTCGCGACAAGAATGGCGTGGAGAAAGGCAACCGCAACGCTGCCATTGTTTTCGCCAAATCTGCTGATCGTCACCTGTCCAGAGGCGGCCAGCGGCGCAGTCGTACGTCGATCTCTGATCGAGGCACTTTTGAGTAAAACTCAACCTCATACTGTATTGCTGGACGTGCCGGCCGGTTCGCGGGAGTGGACTGATGTCTGGGATGCAGTATCGCGGGCAGGGAGCGATGCGTTCATCGATACTTTTGACTCAGGGAAAGCTGCTTCGCTTGACGGGGGCGATGCTGAGGTGCGCATTGTTCTGTGGTCTGCCACTTCTATTTCGCAAGATGTTCGAGGCGCGCTTTTATCCTCCCCGTGCGCTCTAACCGTTCTTGTTATCCCCACCGATATTAAGGATCCGGACCGACCAGATCGAAGATGGACTGATGTCATCGATCATTTAAGTTCCGACACATTGCTCAAGGAACTCAGTGCATGAGTCTATTGAATATTACTAATGACGGTCTTCCGAACGTGCTTGCTGTACTACATGCAAGGGTGTTGGCATCGAAGAATGCTATTCATCGTGACGAATTGCTAGAAGCGGTTGCTCCGGAGGGAGTTGTTAAAGACGAGGGTAAACAAGTCCGGCAAACCTTACGGCGTTGGACTGAGCTCGGCTTATTTATAGAAACAGAAAATATGATTTCGGTTCTAGACCGGCCCTCGAAAGTTTCGACGGGAGTACTGCAAACCCTTGCGTTCACTAGACGTATTGCCTGCAAATACGCTCTTTCTGACGAGAATAATCAAGAGTTTTGGGCAGCCGAGGGGGCTCGTGCTGCAGATCTCACGCGAACCTTGGCGTGGATGATGGCCCAGGATGCATTTCGCACTCGTTTCGGGGACCTAGAGCGGCTTGAATCAGAGCAAATCGAAAACTCTGATCGGCGGTTGATGCAGAACTCAACACGCAAGACCGGAGTGGGTTACTGGGCTGAATTCCTTGGATTCAGTAGGCAACCTGGTGGCGACATCGATCCAACGGTGGCCGTTAGAGATGTCCTACCCGAGATTCTGGGGCCAGGGGAGGGGATGTCCGCGCGAGACTTCGTCGACCGGATTGCTGAACAACTCCCAGTATTGGACGGAGGGCGTTGGCAGACTGCGGTGCTTGCTGAGGTAAGCGAGAGTGCGCTCGCGCCTCTTCAGTCTGGCCAGGTATCTACGGCATTGTCGCGTGCGCTTCTTTGCCTTCGAGCCACTGGTGAGTTACTACTGCAAAATCGTGCGGATACAGGTTCGTCAATTGTTCTCAGCGGATTTCAAGGCATTCGTCCAGATCTTACCTTCCAATGGTTCAGCCGTCCTAGCGTGGAGGCCTAATAATGAGCAATCTAGCTAGTTATTGGCCGCTGGCGCCTCAGGTACTTGAGTGTTTGAGCACCGAAGCCGAAACAATCGATGAGGCCCTCCTACTAGCGGTCCATGAGCCTGTAAGCCTATTACGTCGCGCCGCTCAAACCGGCATCGAAACAATTGCTAATGAGGCAGATCTGCTGAATGAGTTGATGCGACCGGTTGATGACGGCAGTGCCGTTCTGGTGACTATTACTGGGGCTTCTGGAATCGGCAAGTCACATATGGTCCGTTGGTTAGGTGCACAACTGCAGCGCCATCCTGCACGTGACCGTCTTGTGATCGTTTCGATTCCGAAAACGGCAAGCCTACGCCAAGTAGTTGAACTGATTCTTGAACCCTTGGGAGGAGAGGCTTTCGAGACGCTGAAACGTGAGCTTTCTAGCATTACCGATGCACTCGACCCTCCCCGTGCCGCTGAATTGCTCGCGGCCACAATCGGTTCAGAGCTACATGTCTATGCCGAGCGAGCTGTATCGGAAATTAACGCAGATCGTTCGAGGCACAGCCAACTCGGTCCCAGAATCACGATCGCTAAAAAGGTGCGAAACCTGATTCGCGATCCAATGGCTCGCGACAATTGGTTCGCAGATGTACTAATCCGTATTGTAGGTTCCAGCCTGGGTGGAGCATCGGACCCCGATCAAAGACGATTCTCTGCGAAAGATCTAACGCCTCCTGAATCACTCCGTCTTGGGGATTATTCTGGAGACACCCTTGATGCACTAAATTTTCTCGGCCGAAACGATGGGCGGGACCGAGTGGTAGCCGCAGAAATTCTGCAAGAAGTTTTAGATCCGGCCCTGAGGACTTTATTTGGCTTTGCCGAGACTTTCCGTCAAAAGACCATCCAGGAGGTCGTGGACGATATTCGTCGACAGTTGCTTCATGACGGTAAGGAACTGGTACTGCTTGTTGAAGACCTTGCTACCTTGGCGGGTGTTCAGCAACCGCTTCTGGATATTGTGATCACTGAGAGTGTCCACCAGGGGAAATGGGTACGAGCTCCGATCCGGACCGCTCTTGCAGTTACGGACGGTTTCATGCCGGGGCGGCAGACGTTACTCACGCGCGCGCGCGGTGAGTGGGTAATTCCTAGCGAAGGATTGTCCGAAGAAGTGGTTGTTCAACGACTCGTGGAAATGACTGGACGTTATCTCAATGCTGCGCGTTGGGGACTGGAGGAGCTAAAAAACAGCTTTGAAGCGCGCTCTTCTGAACAGGCAGATCTGTATGCGTGGGTTCCTAGTTTTGAGCCCGTTGTCGATGCACAGTCGGCCGAGTGGTTGAAGGCGTTCGGCACCAGCAGTTCAGGTTACGCTCTTTTTCCATTTAACGAACTCGCGGTGCGTTCTCTGGGCGAGAACGCCCTCAAGCGCGCAGACCGATGGGTCTTCAACCCGCGTGCGTTTATCATTGAGGTACTTCGAAAAACGTTGTTCATGCGTGATGGCTTTGAGCAAGGAGTTTTTCCTCCCTCCAACTTTGTCCAGCCTAAACTACAGCCTGGCGTCCGTCAGGAGTTGCAGTTCCAGTACTATTCACAAACTGAGAGCGAGAGGCTTGAGTCCCTCATTTATCACTGGGCTGGAGCTCCGAGTTCGTTACGCCAGTCGCCGCAGGCGCCAAAGGCGGTGTTCGACGCCTTCAAGTTGCCATGGCCCTTTGAACGCAACTTTAAAGAACTTCCGACTGTGCCGCCCGTTAGTGCCAGCAGTGAAAAGAATACGACAGTCACAGTGCTAGTCCAACCCGAAGCAGAGCCTGCAGTCGGGGATGTGCGTTTCGAGGGCGCGTTGGAGGCTTGGTCTTCTGACATGCAGCTTACCGGAGACGATCCGAAGAGAGTTCGACAGTTGCTTACGGCTGCACTCAAAGAGCGAATCACACCGGACACTCTCCGCCTGCAGGGGCAGGGAATCGATTTCAAATGGTTCTGGCTTCCACCAGAGCGTACTGTTGGTAATAGAAGCGCTGGATTCATCATCCGTGTGGCCGAGCCTGGGGAGCCGATTCCGCTCCTTTTGGTTCAAGGGCTTCGTGCGCTGAGTCGCTGGGATACGAACGGCAAGTCTTGGTCTTATGCAGACGCAGAAATTGATTACCCCATGGCCCAAGCCTTGCTCGATCAACTAGAGACGCAGGTCGTGCAACTTTTAGAGTCCGAAGCGCAACGGGACTTGAGAATGCTGTGTACCGTGTTACACCGCCAGAACCTGATGCTTGGCCTGAGTCGTAAGGCCGAGCCAGAGGCCCCCCGAATCCAGGAGTTAATGATCAGGGCACCTGTAGAGCCGATGCCTAGGGAAGACGATTCGTTACCTTCAGCGGTACGAAAGGTATTTTCGGTTAGGGCAGAGGCCTTAACAGGGCGGGAAGATTTGCAAACGTTCTTTGCCAATAGGCTTGGTTGTTATCAGGGCGTGCGAGGAATAACGCTCCTCGCGGTCGATACTGAGCGCTTGAAGACCGCGTGGAAGCGTGTGATTGAGGGACGTTGGATGCTCTTCTTAGATGGGGCTATGCCCATTGGCACCGCAAGTACCGATGCGTTAGAGCGGATGTCCGATACTGGACTTGAACAACTTGTACGTTACTTACAGACCACAGTGGAGGCGTTCCAGCCAATGGTTGCCGATGCCTTCGATAAGGGGCATGCACGTGTCGTCTGGCGTGAAGATTTGCTGAGTACCCTCCAACTTGCCAAGCGGTTGTCCTTATGGCCAACCAAATTTGACGAGACCCAGCTAAAAAAAATTGTCACTTATCTTGCTGACGAGAAATCTGAAACGATCATCAGCGGTGCTTGCAATTTCAAAACTCCAGACCCACAAAGGTCGTTGGAGGTACAGCTTGCGGCCTGGAGCAGTCTGCCGATGCTTGGACTGATAAAAGTTGCACATAACGTACAGATGCTAGGCGCTTTTTTCAGCGCACTTGAGAAATTATGCACCGATCAGGCCGAAGCGATGGGCCAAGAGGCGGCGCTACGTGAACGGGAAGGGTTACTCAACAGTTTAACTTGGGATCTCCAATGACAAGTTTGCTCTGTCGCAGTCAAATGGCCCAGGAAAATTTGAACAAGGCTCAAATAGCCAACCAGATCAGGCATCAGGTCTCTAGCATTCAAAATTTGCACGCAACCTGGTCGGACCGCAAGCGCAAGGTTGGGGAGGCACTTGAAAAACTATCCTGGCTTAGCATAGCGGTAGCTGAAGAGCCTGATCTACAAATGGCACAGGACGTCTTGAGAGGGTTAGCGGAGGACGCCTGGAAATTACTCAGCAACGCGGATGACGTTCAGGCTGTTTCAAAAGGCGATCTCTGGACGCGTTTGCTGAACTCCGCAGAGGGAATGTCGGCGAAGACCGAAAAAGTTGTAAGGCAAGTTTGGGCGCTAAGAATTGAGGAGTCAGGGGTAGTCGATTCTCCAGAGCGAATTGAGGAGCAGATGCCAAAATCACCTGCAAATATGAGCACGCTCCAGGACTACAAGGATTTGTACGCTAGATACAAGGTTTTGCGAACGCAGTTTTTTCCAAAGACCTCAGAAGATTTAACTGCTTTGCGTGATAGTGCATTGCAGTTGCAGGAGTTGCTCCAGAAGATTGATCTTGAATTACCTGACGAGGTGCGGAAATTCTATCGGGCATTGAACTTTGGTGCCGGCCTTGAGTTGCTCACTCCGACGGTGCTCAGTTGGTTGAAAGAAAAGGATGATATTAGTCGGTTCCTAGTTCGCGTGAGAAATACATAATGGCTCTTGGTCCTGATCATAAGCTCGCAGAGTTGGCACTGAACGCAATCGAGCGGGTAGAGTCGAAAGTTTTGGTTTGGGGATTGGTTGATAGTTCCTTATCCAGTTTTGAACTCATGGATTGTCTGCGATCTGTATTGGATTCCGATTGTGCTCGCGAGCCAAAGGGCCACCCCGAATGCACTATTTCAACATCGGGGGATTTACGCAATTTTCTGGTGGCGCAAAGGCAACTCTTTTTATTACCACTGGCATCGTCTGATGAGGTGCGTTGGCGTACGAGAATGGCCGAAGGCATTCGGCTTCTAGCCCGGTTACGCCAGTTATTTAGTCGTCATTCTGGCGATACTCAGTGGATTGCAGCGCCGACTCTCGTGGCCGATTTTCGCTTTTTATGGAGGCCTCGAAAATATCCAAAGCGTGAGTGTTCATGGGAGGAGGCTTACGCTGCAACTCAGGCGGTGGTGGATGATCCAAACTTACTCGTGGCTGTTGGACATTGGTTACAACGTCTGCCGCTTAATGCTCGGTTGGCAAAATTTCAAATAGATTCCAGCGTTCGAATTCTAAACGGTCTTGTAAGCGGAGTTTGTCGCGGTACTCTGGTATCAGCGGGCACTGGAAGTGGGAAGACCTTGTCTTTTTATCTACCAGCCTTGTCCTGGTTGGCTTATCAGCGAGAAGTGTCCCCTAAGGTAAAAGCAGTTCGCGTATTAGCGCTTTACCCTCGGAACGAACTGTTGAAGGACCAACTTCTCGAGGTTTTTGGTCAGTGCCGAAAGTTTGACGATTTGCTGAGTTCGCGGGGTAAGCGCCCGTTGCGTGTGGGCGTGCTCTACGGTGACACCCCTCACTCAGCAAAGTCCGCGTTCGGTCCGTACTCAAAATGGAAAGGTGGCGCCCGCGAACGAATCTGCCCTTTCATGAGATGTCCTGATGATGCCTGCAGCGGGGATATGATTCTTCGCAAAAATGACCTAGACCATGGATTGGAACGCCTGACATGCGCATCTTGCGGCAACCATGTCGATGAGACGTGTCTAGTCTTCACTCGGACCAGTATGGAGTCGAATCCGCCAGATATTTTGTTCACCTCGGTTGAGATGCTGAATCAGAATCTTGCCAATACACAAGTGCGGCATTTGTTCGGCGTGGGGGTTAAAGCAGCCCAAGCCCCTGATCTAGTTTTACTGGACGAGGTGCATCTTTATGCAGGCACCTACGGTGCACAGGTCGGATACTTGCTGCGTCGATGGTGGACTCTGAGCGGGCGACGTTCGAGTTTTGTGGGCCTCTCGGCAACAATTGCGGAAGGACGACGGTTTTTTGCGACATTAACCGGACTCGAGGAGTCCGTAGTGGAAGTCATTACCCCGCACGAGAACGACATGATTGAAGAGGGGGGCGAGTATCTCGTTGCTCTGCGCGGTGATCCTGTTTCGCAGACTGCACTTCTCTCAACCTCGATCCAATCCTTGATGTTGCTTGCTCGCCTTCTAGATCCACGGGACGGTTTTGACTTCAGGCGAAGACCTTTTAGCGGTTGGCGAGCATTCGCGTTTACTGATCAACTTGATGCGACCAATCGTTTGTTCAAGAACCTTCTTGACGCCGAGGGGCGTTACCCCGAAGGGAATCGAAATACAAACCATTATCCCGATGGCGGACTGGCGCGCCTACGAGCCCCCATTAATCCTGCTGGCCGAAGATATTTGGCTGGGCAGGACTGGCGGGCTCTGAGCACAGGGGACGGAATTGGTCACGATCTTAGCGAATGTTTGGAGGTCGGACGGACAACCTCCCTTGATTCCGGTGTGAGCCAGAAATCGCAAGTAGTAGTTGCAACTGCATCATTGGAAGTAGGATTCGACGATCCAGAGGTAGGGGTCGTGCTGCAACATAAGGCTCCTCGTGATATCGCTCAGTTCTTGCAGCGCAAAGGCCGTGCTGGCCGGACACGGCACATGCGGCCCTGGACCGTCGTTGTTCTTTCCGACTACGGTCGAGATCGTCTCGCCTACCAGGCATATGATCAACTCTTTGATCCTTTGGTGGCTGCCCGGGATCTGCCGATGACGAACCGCTACGTCCAACGGATGCAAGCAGTGTATGCATTAATCGACGAGTTGGGACGATATATGCAGGTCGATCCCATCCCTGGGGCGGTTTGGCGAGATCTTGCGCGGCCTTTGAAAGATGAAACTCCGGAGCATTGGAAAAGTGAGCAGTTTGCCAAAGTTCGCAGCTTGGCCCGCGACGTGACGTTTCCGTTGACCACGGAGAAGTGGAATGCATTAAGTAAGAGAGCTGTCGATCTGGCTCCCAATGTCTCCGGTTCAAAGTGGCTCGGTAAAAACTGGCTGCAAGCAAGGTTGCGGCAGCAGCGATTGGTAGAACTGCTTGCCAACATTTTAAAAAGTACCGACGAATTGGATCGATGCTCGAATCGTGTAGGCGAGTTACTCGGACTGTCACGGGAGAGTGTAGAACCGCTACTTTGGAGTCAGCCTAGACCACTTTTTCTAGGTGCGATTCCCACGCTATTACGGCGACTCGCGACAAATTGGCGTTCACACGACAGTCCGAGCAGCGACCATCAGGCTGGTCACCCGCTTCCGGATTTCATACCTGCGGCTCTTTTTAGTGATCTAAGTTTGCCGGAGATGGAGATTGTTCTTCCGCAAGTCGGGAGAAGTGAAGAGCCTAAGTTTATGCCCGTGTTGCAGGGTTTGTCGGAGTTTGCTCCGGGGCGCGTGTCCATGCGCTATGACTCGCCGCTGTGGCTCGGCGTCAATGGCATGGTTTTGAATGAAATACTCGATAGCGGTGAAGAGGTTGTTGAACTCGAGGCACAATTGTCCGACTGGTATCAACTCGACCACAGGGGTGTATTCCACCACAACGAGCAAGGCGCCCTTTCGACCGGTCGCGCGTTTAGACCTGTTGCAGCTAAATTGCAGGATGCCGATCTAAGATCAGTCGGAGTTACTCCGGTTCTGAGGTTGTCGGACACTTCAAATGCCCAACTCGATTGGGTCACACAACTTCTTGCTCCCCTCAACGGAACCATACTTCAAACTCCGACGAGTGTCGGTATAGCAGATATCCTTCCCTCGGTTACCTTCCACACGCATGCCAGCCATTCGGAGGCCGTCGTCAAGCGCTATGCGGTAGGATCTAGGGCCGACTTGAAACTTACCGTTGGCCAGGAGTCACGTAAGGTTGTCGTTAAATGGCGCTTTATGGATGAAGACCATCCCGCTGGTGTCGGGTTCGATCAGGAGGTTGATGCACTCGTTTTTGAACTGAAATTACCGGACTCCCTGCACAAAAAAATCGACTGGTCCGATCCTGCTCGTGCGAGGGCCGCGCGGGCGGCGCGCTTTAGTTGGGAGGCCTTACATGGATGCGACCTTTCGGAGCTCGTATTGAATGTTTTCGTACGTTCATGGCTTGCCCAGATTTTTCAGACTGCGGCATTGCTCGTGGCTGAGGCGACAAAGTGTGATTTGCGTATTGCCTTGGATGGTTTGGGGGCAGGGGAGCATTTAGAGGTCTTACTGGATGTCCTGCATACGGTTTTCCAGGCGCCCTCTGAGATAGACGATGATCTTCAGGACGGAGCCGATCGATTGCGACAGGAACTCCAGTCTGAACTCTCCAAATCAGAAGTTCGGCGGGCGCTCAGGTCTGTGGCTGATGTACTTGTCGAGCCGGTCGACGCCACATGGGATCAATGGCTGTCCTGTACGATACGCACGACACTAGGTGCCGCTGTTCTAGACGCCATCCAACAAGCATGTCCTCAAGTAAATGGTGACGCGCTTTGGGTCGACGTTGATCCAGGATTGAGCGAATCCGGAGCCAAGCGCGAGGGGCAGCACATATGGGTGTCCGAGGCGAATCCAGGCGGAAATGGCTTGATCGAGCAAGTCGTGGACCTACTAATTTCCCAGCCCGAACGACTCTACCGCCATATCGAAGCAGCGTTGAGCCCGCAGGAGTTCGAAACTATTGATATGCAACTTAGGGACACGCTTCAGCGTCTCGGAGGTCCCTCAAGGGATCGTGCATTGATCGATGCTTTTGCAACCGTGCGGCGTGCCGAGAGCAGCGGTGAGGCCCAAGTGAATTTTGGTCGGCTGAGGGCCGAGCTAGTCCGGGTAGGTCATGCTGTATTCCATGGCTACGCGGTGGCGCTTAGTTTACGGTTGCTTCGCCAGGATAGTCCTGAATCGCTCGATGAACTGCTCGCAGAAGTCCAGTTACACTGGGACGAGTTGGAGAAAAAACACGGAATTGAGATCGATGTACGTCTGATCTGCGCGCTGTACAGCAATGATGGACGTCTGGATCGGGCTTTCGCTGGCGGTACTTTCGAGCTTCCGGATGGAGACCGAAAGAGTTGGCGCTTCAGCGTGCTTATGGGCATCTTATGGGCAAGAGGGCATGCCCTACGTTCGAAGAATCTCCCGCTCCCTAATAGATTCGCAAGCCAATCGTGCGCCAGCGAACGGATTCTTGTCGGCCAATGGCTGACCCCGCGGGAGGAGCCTATCGATCCCCGAACGCCTGAGTGGGCAGAAAAGCTCCGCGAGCGTTTGATTGCTACCAACCGGGCTACTGTCGCAATGCCGGTTTCAGAGGCTGCAAGTTCGCTTCCGGGAATTATTCGCGAGGTTGTTACGGAACCGGTCCAGTTTGAATATCTCAACGTTTTCGCCCGCCTACATTCGATCAGAAGGGTGGGCGAGAGTGTTGAATGGACATTTGAAATACCGGAGACTGCATAATGGCTGATCGCCAGATATTCAAATCCGCTACGACTGCACCTAGTTCGGTCAAGGATGTGCTGGGGATTTTGTTTGCACAGGAACTGATGGTGCCGAGTACTCGTGTGATTCTGATGGCGCCGTGGATAAGTAATATCGTTATTCTCGACAATCGAATGGGCGAGTTTGATGGTCTGAACCCCGGATGGGGGCGACGTGAGATTCGTTTGATCGACATCTTGGTGGCTGTAACTACCAATAATACAAAATTGTTGATCAGAGTACGGCCCGATCAACACAATAAGTATTTCAAATCTCGTTTCTTGGCGGCACTCAATGATACAGGTACGCAGGATCTCTGCACTTGGGAAGAAAGTGCAGCACTCCACACTAAAAGCCTGCTTACTGACCATGCAGTTGTTGGTGGCTCAATGAACTTTACGGAAAATGGAATATCTTTTGGTGCGGAGAGCGTCTTAATTTCTTTTGATAGGGCTCGCGTCGCCGAAGCTCATACGGAACTTGAAACCCATGGTCAGTAACATGCCGATTGTCCCTCCCTTGCCGCAGGTGGCGATCGCGAAGGCCATGCTTGATGCCTTCTTCTACGGTCCCAATGAGTTCAATCTTAGTGATCTTTGTGAGCGAGACGCTCAAAAGGCTGGCCAAGTTTTACATACAGGCGCGTATGCATTTCAGTCGAGTGTCCGACGCTACTTGAAAGGGCTCTCGGATCGTCCTCTACTCCTTCCGTTCATGATGGCTGGTCAGAGCGTTATTGTCTGGTATGCCTGCGCCCATACCGACACTCAATATGAAGCGCTACGGGCCGAATTGGAGGCATTCATAGGGCCTAGTTTCGCCGACTTCGATCCTACGGCACCGGAGGTCGTCTTGGCCAATGGGGTTGTTGCGTCTTTGCTTGAAAAAAGCGGACTGAGATATTTTTCGTTTCAGGCACATCGGCCGGAACGTGACGTGTTGATTGGGAAGCAATGGCAGCTGTATTGGGACTTGCTGGAACACCGGCCGTTGCGCTCAGCCATCCAAACTCGGACCTTCGCACAGTTACGATCCTCCTTTGATCGTGCTCTCTTAGCAAGAAATGAGTCTGAAGCGTTGTCAGCGATGGGAGCTTTGCGCGATCAGCATGGCTTGAGCGCAGAAAACCGCGCATTCCTTGAAGTACGGTTGAATGCCGCGTTCGGAAGGTGGGATAGCATTGTCGAACACCCGCAATTCAAGCATCTGATTCATCTCAAACTCCCACCAGAAACCTTCGGCGATGTGTTCGATGCATTGTTTGAAACAAGGCTACGTCCCTTTGAGCGAACAGAGGACCCAACGCACCTGCTTGAAGCCTTTTCCAGTCACGTCCAATTTTTAGTGGGGCCATTGTTGCGAAGCCGTGGTTCATCCCGCCGTATTTCTGTGCTCAAGACTGTCCTTTTAAACGAACTTGTCCAGCCAGAACCAAGCGCGGACCTGTGTCATAAGTTGCTGAACATCCTTGGTGCGGGAAAGTTTGGTCAGGCTGAAAATGGTATTCGTACTCTGATAGAGGCGCTTCAGCCTAAGTCTGGTCTAATTCAGGCGCGGAGCGAGATGGAACTAGAGCGGTATGAGCAGGCTCTCGTGTTACTGAAGCCTCTTCCTGACAGTATTGAGGTACTGACGGCGTTACTTCGATGTGCGCGGGAGATTGAGGACCCAGAACTAGCACGATCTGTTGTAAATCGAACGACAAGTGCGAGTCAGTCGATCTCTCAAGCCATTCGCAGTAACAGTTCGCGGTTATTCACTGCTGTAGAAAAAATTGCTGGCCCAGGAGGCGTCGACACCTGGAGAGGGCGTTTGGTCGTAGAGCCGGAGGACGATGTTAGCGTGGCGGAATTTGTGCTCCGCTGGCGCGAAATAGCAAGATCATCCGACGCAAGGGATGCACTGTCAGAGCCAGGTTTTCCAGAAGACTTGGCCAGTTTGTCAGAAGAGCTATCAATTGCTCATAGCCATGTTTTCGAAGTCATCTATCCTATCTGGTTTGAATGGTTGATCGAACGAACGGCTCCGGATTCCGCGTTCCTAGTAACCTACGAGGCTTTAGCGGAGTCCCTTAGAGTCAGAGATCGTTTTGGCGAAACAGAGCTTGAGCTCCTGAAGAATGCCATCCTTCACATAGTCCGTGCGGGTGCAGGTCAGGAGCAGTACGATCGCTTGATCAACAGGCTCATCGGGGTATTCGAACAGGTTAGCGCTCCTCACACAATGGCCTGGGCGCTTGATCTCACGGACGGGTTAGTGAATGCCCAATGTCGAGATCTTGAGGCTCGACTCCGATGGCTGACAAGTGTGGTCCAAGCGGGAATATCATATTACGAACGTCTGGGTATTGCAGAGCGAGGTCTTTTGCGATTGCTCGCTAAAGAGAATTCGATAGAACTACCTAAAGATGGCGAAAACTCTGAGCTAGAAACAGCTCTCGAACAGACATTCTCCCGTCGGGTGTTGCTTTACAGTCTGGATAGCCTCGCGATAAGTCGTGCACAAATACTGCTGAGCAAAATTTTCCCTCATGCTCACTTCGATATCAACGACGAAGAAGTCTGTACGCCAAGACTCAAGAATGCAGTTCGAAATGCAGATTGGGTCGTTTTTGTGGCAGCAGTGGCTACACATCAGGCATTCTTCTGTATCAAAAATGCCTTACGAGAGAACGCTTTCCTTCAGCAGGTTGAGGGAAGCGGGACTACGAGGATCGTTGAGTGTGTCGTCACTAAGAGCCAGGGTCTATAGTAGTCCATTAACTCTAGTGCTGATTCAGATTTATACAGGTAGGCTCCATTTTGCTGTGCGCTGAAAATCAGTTTATGTGTTGATCGAGATTAGGGTTGTCTTTCGTTGTTTAAACGCCGAGCATAAAACTGTTTGGTTGTTGAGAATAACGAAGGTGAGAGTTGGCGAGCGGACATATTGATAGCTGTTGAAAGAAAATCTGTGGTTAAGATATGTAAGGTGGCAGACATTTTGCTATGAGTAGAATATTAAATATAAATAGATTTTCTATGTTTTCTAAAGTTATTTAGGGTATCATTAATATTTTGTGTTGTTGTAAGCTAAGGCGCCACCTAGGGTTGCTTTTGCAATAATTGATAGTTGCTTCTGTGTGTTCTTTGGCGTTTGGGCCATCCATTGGCTGAAGGTAAAAATGTTGAAAGTTTAGACTCTCATAATCATTCGGCATAGAGTCGATTTGCGGGAAAACAAGCTTCAGTTCATCACCTTGGGTGATTTTTATTTGAGTGCTTGATTTCGGGCTAACACAAATCCAGTCGATTCCGGGAGGTGGTGTAATTGTGCCGTTGGTCTCTACGGCAATCACAAAGTCTAATTTATGCAGAGCAAATATCAATGCTTCGTCGACTTGAAGCAGCGGTTCTCCTCCGGTCAATACCACGTACTTATGATCTTGATGTGAGATAGGCCAAAATGAATCTATGGCATGGGCGAGAGCTTCAGCATTTTTGAATTTATCCCCACCTTGACCATCTGTTCCGACGAAGTCGGTGTCGCAGAATGTACAAATCGCGTTAGCCCTGTCCTGTTCCCGTCCCGACCAGAGGTTACATCCTGAAAATCGGCAGAATACCGCGGGTCGACCCGCTTGGTTGCCTTCCCCTTGAAGGGTGTAAAACATTTCTTTGATGCTGTAAGTCATTTTGTTTACTCATCTGATTCAAATAGGTGGCGAGTGCACTGATCCGCCACCGCTGAACCATCATCAATCTCGTTCTTGAATGTACTGCTCATATCCAGTTTTGCGCAGTTCGCAGGCTGGGCACGTTCCACACCCGTAGCCCCATTCATGTTTCTGCTGTCGGGTCCCGAGGTAGCAGGTGTGGGACTCTTCTTGAATCAGGCTAACAAAATCTTGACCGCCTAGGTTTTCAGCCAAGCGCCAGGTCTGAGCTTTGTTGAGCCACATCAAGGGCGTTTCAATGATCACTGGAGCGTCCATCCCGAGGCTCAGGGCCACCTGGGTGGCTTTGAGGGTGTTGTCCCGGCAGTCTGGGTAGCCTGAGTAGTCGGTTTCGCACATTCCCCCGACTAGCAGGGTGAGATCCCGTCTGTAGGCAATCGTGGCTGCGAACGTCAAAAACAGTAGATTCCTCCCGGGTACGAACGTATTGGGAAGTCCGTTCTTTTCAAATTCTATGGTTTTCTCAGCGGTCATCGCCGTATCGCTAATTTGGCCAAGTAATTTGAGATCGAGCACGTGGTCCTCACCTAGCCGCTTGGCCCAGTTCGGAAATCTGTTACGTATCTCCTGCAAGATATTCAGCCGACATTCGAGTTCGATTCGATGCCTCTGGCCATAATCAAAGCCAATGGTCTCGACGTGCTCGTAACGTTCCAGCGCCCAGGCAAGGCAGGTGGTTGAATCTTGTCCGCCTGAAAAAAGAACTAAGGCTTTGGTGTGCATGCTGCTCTCCTCGGAACTGGGTCTGACTTAGCGCCGTTTCAGTTCTTGCTTGAGTTTTTCGGTCAGGTACTTAGTGAGCAATCCGATATCAGTGGGCGTGTTCTGGATACCATTCCAGGGGCGGCGGTCGGTTTCAGAAATGTGCCAATCGCCACTTGTCCATGCCGTATGAGGTTTCAAAAGTTTTAGACCTTTGATGAAACCTTCCTTGCTGGTTGTGCCTTGATCGGAGTAAAGCAACTCCATAACGAAGCTCAAAGAAACCAGGCCCGCCCCGTGCTTCAAGCGTGAATTCCTGGGCGCTAGTCCTTCCCATTCCGATTTGAAAACTACACGCACTGCATGGAAGAAGTTGTTGATGAGTTCGATGCTGCGCCCCTCAAAGTCATCAAACTTCATGAAGCTACGAATCGCGCCATCATTAGCAGAGTTCATCACGAACTTCTGCATCGCCATGTCGCTTAGTACTCCTCTAGGATTCGTATGTTGCTTGATCTCGCCAAATAGAGAGGAGTTCGGCAGAAAATTCAACAAATCAATAATGCGAGCAGCAAATTTACGACTCGTGAACCGTTCTGGCAGGCCGTCAACAGTAGGTAAAAGCTCATAGATCAGCGATTTTGGCAGTGGCCTCGTATTGTTAACGAGCACAAACTGCTGCCGCAGTTCGTTATAGTCTTTACAAATCAATGCAGATACAAATACCTGGAATCCAGGTTTTTCCATCGTCGCAAGGGCACTCAGTCGTTGCTGTCCATCGACCACGAAGCCTGGTTTGGATTCGGCTGTATCAATAACGATTTCTACAATACCCTCTCCGAGGTCTTTGATCGTGACCCCATCCAGAAAGGCCAAGATAATTGCGTTAGGAAGCAATGCATCGTCGCGCTGAAGATAGTCACGAATATCTCTGATGTGTGACGCGACTTGATGGCGCTGAAAGCCTTTGAGGTGACCTTCTTCGTCGCGGCCGACTCTTTCAATTTCAGAAAAATCTAAAATTTCATTTGGAGTGGCCGCAAACGAAAATACATCATGCCCAGAGGCCTGTTGGGCGCGCACACCCTTAAATCGATAGATCATTGTTTCGAAAGTTCCAGAGTTTTCTGAAGGTGGCGGTGGTACACGCCTAAGTTATGAAATCCGCGTCTTTTGTTTCGATTGCTGGCTCGAAAGATAATAGTTTCTATACCCGCTGACTGACAAATCGAACATTGGCATTTTTGCCACGGTTTATCTCTCAGCGTGGGTGAGATTAGTCGGACATGCTTGGCGATTTCTTTTTCCATTTCTATTGATGATGATATCGATCCGGAAAGAGTTAGTCGGAGATAGTCTACTAGCACGGCTAAAGTTGAATCAAAGTCGAGCAGGTTTTTATCGTAGTCGCGGATCGCTAGCAAGGCCGCTTTTTCTTTGATTTGTAACTCTTCTGCGCTCAGAGTGCCTTTTTTTATTCCTTGCATCAGGCGTGGATTTTCAATCGCCTGAGGAATGCGGATAGCTGTGTAGTAATCCAGTTTGCTTGTATTGTTGCCCATGTAGTAATTACACTTTGCATCTTTAAATGCGCGTATAAGGGGGGAGGTTGAGTCAAAACTGGTAATGCCATATCCAGTGAATTCATGGATGTTCTCGGCTTTAGCAAAACCCAGCAGATGAATATTTGTCTCGGGCTTAAGGACCGCTCGAAGTTCTTTCAGAACCTCATGGATTTGATCGACTTTCAAAGGTACTAGACCTCCGATCGCCAAGTAGCGATAACCCATGTCTTCGAGTTGTTTTGCCGCGTTCGCCATGCTTTGAGGAGACCAACCCTGCACCGCGCCCAGGGGTTCGAAGGGCCACTCCGCCTCCTTCACTAGACGCAGAAACTCTTGCGCATTTTTGAGCGTGATTTCATACCGAAACAGCACATCCTCCGACTGGCTCAGCGCTGGCGGATTGCTGGAGTCACAGTTGAATATGATGTGGTCTGGCGAGCAGCCATGGGTGAATCCCGCATCCGAGTAGAACTCTACTACTTCGCTTGGGCTATACGCAGGGGTAGGGTGTTCTACATAGGCAAAAGCCCCGCAGTCCCCTAGGACCATCGTATCTTTGAACTGAATGCCATCGAGTCGTAGAAATTTGCGTGCGCCTTCTCTCAAGAAGCGCTGCTGCTCGGAAGTCGAGTACCGAACCTTTGAATTAGCGACGCCATTTGCAGGTCGCACTGCGCTCATCGAGACCAAGAGCCCATCATAAGGGACGGGGGTCATCATTTCGTGCGCATACTGGTCATCCCAGTATCTCTTCCGGCCCGGCGCATTTCGATCGTTGATGAAATCGTAATCCGGGTCTACGTAGTCTTGGGTGTCGGCGTATAAAAATTTCATTGGTGAGCGCTGGTCATATAGAGGCGGATCAAGGTTTCTTGCAGCGCCTTGATATCTTGAGGGGTGCTTTGGATTTCATTCCACTGGACATTAATCATCGGCCACTGACCTGATGTCCATGCGCAGTAAGGGGCTACTCTGGCCAGTTCTTGTAACACGGCTTCGTAGGTTTCGCGCTGACCACCGATCTTGGCGTAGATCCGATCCATGAGCACGCCCATGGCGATGATTCCCGCTGAGTGCATAAGTCGACTGTTCTTCGATTCAAGTGCCCACGCCTTTGGAAACGTATCACGCACCGCTCGCCAAAAGGTCGTCAGTAGGTGGTACATGGACTCAACGTTCGCCGCACCGTCGATGCTGGAGGTGTAGGGAGCCAACGCCCCCAACGGATTACTGATGCTATTGCGGATCATCGTTATTACAGCGGTGTCAGTGATCACCGCTTTGCTATTTTGCTCGGACGACCGCTTTATGAGTTTGTGGAAAGGGGAGTTGGGATCGCGGCTAAGAAGCCCGCACAACTCAGCTGGTGCCTTGCGAGCACTCAGTTCGCGGGGCAAAAGGATGCTGCCTGTCTCCGGCAGTAGTTCGTTGATCAGTCGAGTGGGCAAGGGTTTGGCCTTGTTGACCAAAATAAATTGCTCGCGCTGGGTGGTCAGGCTGTCGGATACAAAACCGATCACTGGCACAGGAAGATCCGAATTGGCCGCTTTCGCCAGCGCCAATGAGCGCTGTTGCCCGTCCACGATCCAGGCAGACCTCATTCCTTCCTCCCTGATAGGGATCGTCAGCGTACCCGCTTGCGAAAGCCCCGCATCGCCTGTCGGCTTACTTCCGCGTGCTGCAACAAAACGCAGGTCAGGAGACAGCGCTAAGATAATTGCATTGGGAAAAAGTACATTTCCCTGATTGAGGTACTCAGTGATCCCTTTGACATGACTCTTAATCTCGGGGCGCTGAAAACCCTTGAGGGGACTGCTGTCTTCGCGCGACAGGCGGCTGATGTCGGCAATTCGGACCAGGTCAGATCCCCTGATGAATAATGCATACACATCAAGGTTGTCGCCTTGCGTGGTGCGTAGTGCACGCACCACAATCGCATCTTCGCTCGTCATGCTTTGCTCTCTATGCTGTCTTGACCTTTGATGTCCTGCCAGATCCTCCGAAAGCGCGATTGCTCGCACGACACCAGGGCCTCGTCCCTTAAGTAGCGTAACAATCGGGTCGAACTGCCTTGGTAGTCAGCCCACACACACTCAAGCATGTAGGCAATTTCACTGTCCGATGCGCGCCGCCGGATGGTCGTTTTTGCTAGGGATAAAAGATCCATCGCCGCGCTGACGCTCTTTCGAGCGATCTCAGCAGGAGCACTCGACAGTTCAAGAATCTCAATGAAATGACGCAGGGCTCTCTGAGGGAAATCGTTGCGAGTGCCTGGTAGTGTTGAGGTTTCAAGGCGTTCGTCATACGGCATCGCGATGGGGCGTAAATGGCTGGGAAGCATCTCGATGCCTGGGCGCGAAGTGAATATTCTGAGCTTGTCGATCTGCGTGTCCCTGATTTTTCCAAGGTCTTCGCCTATCAACTGGACATAGTTTGAAGAGAGGGCAATGAGCACCAAGTCGATGTCGGGTTGGCTGACGAGGTCCGCTAGGGCGCTTCCCTTTGATTGGGTGACATTCACGGCTTCCCACCAATCTGATGCGCGCACACCCAATTTTTCGAGACGTGGGATGATAGAATTCGGATCCTGAGCCACCGTCAGGTTGTACGGTGGACATCTCTGATCGCCTTCAATCAACCCTAAGCCGGTCGACGCAAACATTAGCTTCGCGTTCAACTTCGTTGCTACGCGCCTCGCGTCAGAAACGCTTCTGCCCACGTAAAGTGAAGATGCCATCAGAGTGGTGGGACGTTCGTCTATTTGCCCCTTCCACGCCTTTGCCATGGCTGCAATCGATGAATAACACTCGTCGTTCAGTACCACCGGCGGCAGGCCGTCGAGACGTTTTCGATTGGTGCAGTTGGTGATGATGACGGTTCTCATGGGAAAACTGTAGACCTGTTTTGACGGGTGTTGCATTTATCTGAGGCTGACAATTTACCATTTAATAACTGTATGGGCCAATGCGCTTAGGCTAGTTTTTATGCGGAAGGGTTGGTATAAGAGCCTCAATACTGCTGCTACCCCTCTTTCTGGGGGGCCGTTCGATGAAGGAAGAGACTCATTGCTTAAGTTCAGCGCAATCAAGGCGTTACAGAGCCCAACCCACCAAGTGGTATCGTTTGCGGCTACCGTTGAGCAGATTTTGGCGATCGCTAGCATCGACCGAGTCAAGCGTGATGATCGTGGCGCCCTTCATGGCTTTCAGCGGCCACAGGTGTCCAAGCACATACGAGAGATCCGCGACTACCTCTCCCGTCCCGATGCGGTAATGCCTAATGCTGTGGTGTTAGCGTTTACCAGTGGAGTCCGGGTGGTGGAAGGAAATGGAGCCTATGCAGAAATTGAGGTGGATATTTCATCCGGCCCTCCTGGGTTCGTTGTGGATGGTCAGCAGCGCCTATCTGCGTTAGCTGGGCTCGAGGGGAGTTCGTTCCAGCTACTGGTGTCTGCTCTTGTGTGTGAAAATCAGGAAGAGCTTCGCCGGCAATTCATTCTCGTCAACAACACCAGTCCATTACCGAAGTCGCTGGTATATGAACTGCTCCCGTCTGTCAGCGGCCTTCCATTCAGAATGACTTCCCGCGCCCGCGCAGCCCGCATCGTGGAAATGCTGAATTATGACGATCGATCTTCTTTGCAAGGACAGATTAAGCAGCATACCAATCCCTCAGGGGTCATCGGTGATACGTCGCTCCAGAAACTGGTAATGAATTCCCTATCTGACGGTTACTGTCGGGAGGTGATTGAGTTGTCGGGAGGTGAGGATCGGTGTTTCTTGGCCATCAGTGAGTTTTTCCAGGCGGTCCAGGAGGTGTTTGGAAATGCTTGGCATGGTCACACACCTAAAAGCTCTCGTCTCGTCCATAGCGCGGGGATTATTTCCATGGGGTTCGTCATGGAGCAGTTGTGTGCTACAGGAGCGCCACTGGCCCCAGTATTCAAGTTAGGCCTTAGAAAGCTACAAGGATATACAGCTTGGACGCTCGATTCGGGAGAGTGGTCCTTTAAAACAGGCAACCGGCCATGGAATGGAGTTCAGAATTTACATGGTGATATTCATCTTTTGACTGATCATTTGACCAGGGTGGTTCGAAGTTCGGAACTCGTACCTAGCTAACAGGGTTAATTACTATTATTTAGGAGGCAATATGCCTACTTTGGTTTCATCGGATCTGTCTCCAGCCCTGGCCAGTGACGCCAGTGTAAAAGAGTTCTCAGAAGTAATTCTTCATCTATCAATGGCTTTTCAGGAGGCATTGAGGAGGCTTGCAGGGCAGGACGAAGCTTTCCCTTCTGAAGGGTATGGCATGCTGACTGAAGCCTACGGTTTGCGGACGCGTGCGAATATTCTCTACCTGACGCCATCTACCCATGTGGTGCAGGCATTAAACTTTTCCCAAACTGCTATGTTGGGGAAATTCGCAGAAATATTGAATTGTTTGAGTGATGTAACCGATTTGCACACTGTTAACTCCATTTTGGTTTCCGTGATCACCATTGCATCAGCGCTGGGTGAGGGACGAGCCAAAGTTGTAGAGTTTTTGTTTGAAACCTTATGCGTCGATCTTGAGTCTTGGAAGGTTTAGTCTAGCTGTTTTGTTTTTTGTCGCGTGAGATACGGGAGGAATCAGTGGAGATTTTTAAAGAGTTCGTTTTTGAGGCCGCTCATCGACTGCCCAATGTTCCAGAAGGGCACAAATGTGGGCGTCTGCATGGTCATTCCTTTCGTATTGCAATTCATATTGATGGCCCTGTTGATAGAGCGTCGGGTTGGGTCAGGGATTTTTCCGAGATAAAGGAAATTTTCGCGCCTCTGTATGAACGCTTAGATCACAATTATCTTAATGAAATTCCCGGACTGGAAAATCCGACAAGCGAGGTTTTAGCCGTTTGGGTTTGGCAGGAGCTAAAGCCATTGCTTCCAGAGCTATCCGCAATACGTATTCACGAGACATGTACAAGTGGATGTATTTATAGAGGGCCGGAGGTATAACCACTCTCGTGTAAAGAAAGTAGAACTATGCGTAGTGTGTAGTTTACTGGGTAGGTCTAGGCTTTTATTGTCGAGTTTAGTGAAGGTTTTCTTGTCTGGCTCGACACTCGGCCCTGTAGGGAGGTGGATATGGTAAAGCCTAACAACGGTCGAGGTAAAAGTGCTAGGCGTGCTCAGACTCTTTCACCATATACTCTTAAATGGTACCAAGCGAAGATTACTTCTTGGGACTTTTCGTGGTCATTTCGAATGGCTACCCGACGCGAAGTATCGTCTGGGGAGGACGCTATCCAAGAATTCGCTGTCCTCATTTTCAAAGGTACTGTGGTTTGTCCGGAGGAATTTAAGTATCCGGAGATAGAGATTCAATTGGTGGAAGGGGTTGCCTTTATCCCCAAAGAAACTGTTACTCCAAGTATTGGCTCGATGAGCGCAAATGGTCGATTGCTCTAGGTCTACGTCTCAGTTCCTGTGGAACGGATAAAGACATTGGTGTCCGTTGCACCTCACATGCGGGTCGTTGATTTTCATGCATCGCCTTTACATTATCGTCGAGCGTTAGTCGTGTCGATACAATTAGATACTGAGGTGGAGTAATGTTTGGGCGCTGATCAAGGCGTATGTATCGAATGAGCGAGGCAGGTCATGGTGTCAGGCGATCCCGTACCAAAGATGCTAATCCGGCAACGTTGCATTGCACCGAAACTCAGTTCTCCCCATCCAACAACTTAGCCGCCCTGAACCTCTCTTCGAGCACCAGCACCACACCGGGGTAATACCTGGGGCCGGAAATGAAGCCTTCATGACCGAGGTGTGGAAAGGTGTAGGCATAACTGGTTTCTTTGCCTCCGGGGCGTACAAATCCCCGCTGCCCCTCTAGCCAGGTATTTAGCAGCGCCATGACTTGTTCCGGGTCCACATTCCCTAATTCGTCGGTGACGGCGTTTAGTGGCAGCGAAGGCACGATGAAGGTGGCGGCGAAACGTTGGTCTGTATCGTTAGCCAGATGTCCGCTGTCCTCCCAGGCAGCCTGCAAGCCCTTGTGCACATTACGTGTCGGGTTGGAGCGTGGCCCAACCCGTTGCCAAGCTTGCTTGGCCTCGAAACCGAAGCAAACCTTGCGATTGGTGACATAGAGATCACATCGTCCCGGGCGCAGGTCGCCCGATTCCACGCCATCTGCTTTGACTTTGTGGCGCTTGCCCGTGGAGAACTCCTCCAAGGCCACCCAGTTTTCCATGGACCAGGCGGCGCCGGCCAGCGAGCTAAGAGTGGCACGCTCGTTGTACCACCAGCAGTTATCGACATACTTATGGATCGCCGCGTAACGCTCCACCATCGCCGTCCATTGCTCCAGTAGAGTCTTAAGTGAACCCTTGGGGGCCTTTACCTTGGTAAGCGATGTCATGTGGGTTCCCTTGTGATCTTCTTGATCGCAGAGCCGGTGGCCATTGATGATTTCCATCTATTTGTATTAGTGGCTAAAAGACATAATGCTGTCAATGTAGCTGCCACTGTCCTTCGCCAACCATGAGCTTAGTAAGACGATGTATGTGACGGCCCCGTCCGTGCCCAGGTAAGTCGCGGTGCCCCACCGAATTATGCGCCTGGCTTATTTGGCGCTATGCCATTGGAGGTTTTTCGATTTTAAGAAAGGGATTATCGGATGGTATCGGCAGCGCCTGGCAGTTTCAGGATTGGCGCTATGGGCAGCAGCTTGCCGATCAGGCAAAGCTGCATGCAGAAAACCTTAAGCAACTGACCCAGGCCGCCGCAACCGCGCAGTTGGCCGAGCAAGATAAGCGATTGGCGCTCGAGCAGCGGCTTTCGGCCAGCGAGCAAACTCACTTCAGGAAAATGACTGATGCCCAACGTGACCAAGATCGCCTGCGTGATCGCCTTGCCACTGCTGATTTGCGGCTGTCAGTCCTCCTCGACGCGGCCGACGTTGCCAAAAGCTGCGACGTGCCAACCACTGCCGGCGCCGGCGACGTGGATCATGCAGCCGTACGCGCCCGACTTGACCCAGCGCATGCTCAACGAATTATCGCCATCACCGACACCGACACCGACACCGACACCGACACCGACACCGGCGACCGGGGATTGATTGCGTTGCAGGCGTGTCAGTCGTATGTGAAAGCACTTCAAAAATAAGGAATGTGTTAGATCGGCAGGACGCCGTAGGCGGGGTTTGCTGCTTGGAATTCTCCCCAAAACGCAACCGTTTAGACCAATGTTTATTGGGTTCTGAACAGTCGCAAATTGGGGTGTTTTTCATGGCTGATTTTGTGGGCAAGACCTTGATTTAAAAGGACTTTATAGATTCTTATGGAGCATCCCAGGCCTCGACACCAGAAATTGCCTATCAGTAGGTCAGCATAAAAGAAAGGACTTACCACGGATCGCCATCATTTCGCCTTAGTAAGCATTGCATTTTTCAGGTAGCCTCTCCGTTTTATTTGAGGAGCGCTAGGCAATGGGCAAGGGACTGTACTTGGTGTATTTCATCGTCTTCTTATTACTTGTAAAGATTAGCTTCGACTTGTACCAATCTGGCGTAAAAATACTTGTGGACTTCGATCAATGTCAGAGGCTAGAAGTCCCAGAAAAAGCCGAATGCCAGCACAATGTGGAAGGTCGTTCGGGTATCTGGTCAAAAGTCCTCCTTTCTGTTACGGGCAGAAACTGAGCTAACACTGTAGGAATATACAACGTTAAGTTATTGATTCTTATGGGCTGGTCTTTGTTCTTTGAAGGTAACCTGAAACGGTGTGTATTCCTTATGGAACAATAGCTTGCGTCTATTTTGTGGCCACCTTGACATGGTGGCTGCCTGATCAGCCAGGGAGCGGCTTTTTTCGTGTGCCGGTGCAATGGGGATATGCTGTGCGGCCATAAAATGCGCGGCCGGCGTACCGGCCTCTTTTTGCTGTGCGGGTCGTCATGGCGCTCCCACATGAAGGGCACAGCCCCAACTTTTCCCATTCAGCAGTGGGGGGCTTTTCCGGCGTTATCCTGTTTACCTGCAATGGCGGCGTGGCCGTGCGGGGAGTTGGTGCGGAATAGGGCGGAGAAGGGTTGTTTTTCCGCCCGAATATTTTGCCGTAGAGCCAAAAACAGCCAAAGACTCCACCAATAAATAAGAGAACTCCAAATCCTCCCGCACCGCCTCCACGCCCACCTCTTCCACCTCGACCGCCCCGGCCGCCACCTCTTGCAAAGGCTGCTTCACTCACCATGCCCATGGCGAGAAGCAGTAGTATTCGACGGGAAACAACCTGCCTATTCATGGGTAAGCATCCTGCTATTAATTGGCTACTGCTTAAGGTATCAGCCCCAGCTTATATGATCACGGTTAGTGCGCAAAACCCCCTCTGTAGGCCGCGTGTTTTCGTTTGCATAAGCACAAAAAAATGGATGTTTTGCTACCCTCTAAACAAGTATTTGTCCATACAGAACAATTAGTTAGGCGCGTACAGTCCACAGCATGGGGTGCTAGGGGTCGAGTGTTCGAATCACTCCGTCCCGACCATATTTTTCAATGACTTAGCCCAATCTGAAAAGGTTGGGCTTTTTCATGCTTGGGGATTTTTGAGGGGGCATCCCGTTTCTCTCCTCAAGATGGTCAGTGGCAGTCCTCGCGAATTGATTGCCCTCGATGCGCACTCAGCCAAAGGCTGCGACGTCGGGCTGCATGGGGATCATGCTGTCGTATACGCACGAATGCACCAATGCATGCTAGATGTCGATGAAAGCCATTACTCCCGATGCTAGACGACATTGCCTCTAGAGTGTCGCGTCTGTGAGGGCGCCAATCAAATCTCTTGCTCTACAACTTAGCACTTTCGAAATAGCGCTATAGTGCTGATGTTACTTTTTAAGTCTGTTATATAGAAATATATAGGCCGTAAGTATCTTTGACGCCAGGAAATATCAAACTATAGTTTTTTTGCTGCAGGCAAAGTTCTATTTTTTGGATGATGAGGTGTTGCTAAACGCCAGAGCCTGTGATGCTAAAGGATATGGTGTAGGCAAGGCCAACTACTACGTTATGAACATTGATAAGGGGGACAAGAAGTATCCTTATAGCGGTGAGAAGGCAATAGTGGGGCAGGCAATATTTAGAGTCGGTGAGAATGGATTGCCAGAGGCGCTGGGTCTGCGAGGGGCGTTCAGGGGTGGTGAGGATGTATGGATGATGATCAATGACACGTTCGATGGCCTTGATGACAATGACGGTTCCCTCCAACTCAGGTTTGTTCCGGCGGGAGGACGGTCGCTGGACCCGACAAACTCTCTCGGTGATCCCATCGGTACTCAATATCCAAAGGACACGTTCACGAACTAAGAATGGTTGCGTGTTTCTTAGCGTTTCTATTCGTGCGGGATGACGATGGTCCCATCTTCCAATAGCTTTCGTTCGATTTAACTTTGCTGGCTGTGCTGTTGGCGGATTTTTCTGGTGCTATAAATCAATAAAGTTGGTGGAACTTGGGGTGCGCACAAACAGGAGGTGCCACTGAGCGACTATCAGAGTCACTCTGTTCCGGTCGTTTATTTTATTTAAAAAGGCCAATGCATTCTGTATTGGCCTTTTTAGTACGTGCCCCTTTGGCTCGTGGTTGGTCGGTACATCCAAAGGCAAGTTGATTCCCTTTCTACTGATCGACGCGCCATTTTCATTGGTGGTCGATACAGTATTCTTCCCTTCGAATATCAATACACCTGCAATTTATGACTTGCGGGTAGTGCAACCTAAAGCGCTGTAAAACCCCCTTGGAAAAGCCTTGGCGCACGCCAAGGATTTTTCGTTTCTGACGCCACCGCCGATAAAACTCAGGACGATCCAACCCTGCCGTCCCGCACCTGCATCAGTGCAAACCCCAGAAGATTCAGGCCTTTCCACAGATTCGGATCGTTCACATCCGCGTGATCTTGCGCGAGCCCAATTCCCCAAATGTCATCAACCGGGCTCGCTTCGACAATGACCCGAGATCCAGTGCGCATCAGGAATTCGTTCAGTTCCGGGTTTTGGGAGAACTTGGCTTGGTTTGCCCGGACGACGATGTCGTATCGGTGTTGCAGCCAGCGTTGGTCGTTGAACCCGAGCACCTTGCGGCCGAGGGCTTTGGCGGCGTTCGGGGTCGGGGCCTGCAGCACTTGTGCACGAATTTCCTGATCGTCGAACAACGCTGCCTTCTCGGCCATCATGAAGTGTTCGGCTGTCGGGTAGCGTTGCCCCTCGACAACGAATTCGGCTTCGTACCACTGGCTGAAGCACGAAGCCGTGACGGCGTTCTTGCTTCGCTGGTGTCCCCAGAAAAAAGTGAAATCCAGAGGCTCTCCGGCGTTGAAGCGAGCGCGTAGATCTTCGAGAAGTTTAGAGTCGTGCAATGAGATTTCCTCGGTAACTGACTTTCGACGTTACAGTTGCTGTGCGTGTCAGGGCAATACGCAATATCGCCCAGAGACTAATCCAGTGGGCCCAATACCTGGCGGTAGTGTTCTTCGCCTTGAAGCGTCTGCCGGATCAGGCGGATTTCCAGGCCTTGGGGGTTTTCTTTGCGGTTGCCACTGAGCTGGCGCCACCCCATCTGCGGTTCCCAGACGCGCACTTGCAAATCGCTGATGCTGTCGAGCACCGCCACTGCCTGTTTCGGCGCGGGCAGCGGGTAGCGATCACGTGGTGTGGCGGCGGCGCGGTACAGGGTTTGATCTTTCAACCACCAGCGCACGCGTTGCAAGCCGTTCTGCGAGGTGGCTGCACTGCGGATCACGTCAAGACGAAAGCGTTGGTCGTCGGCGCTGCGCACGCTGATTGCCGCTGGCTGCTCGGATCGTTCGTCATCGTTGTCGTTCAACAGTGGCTCGCGCAGTTCGATGCTGGCGCGCAAGGCGATATCTCGTTCCAGTTGATGCAGCGTGCGCAGCAGTGCTTCGGTGTGTTCGGTGCTCGCCTGCAGATGCGTGTCGGCGCGGCTCACGCTGTCCAGACCGCGCCAGGCAATCAGGCTGACGATCGCCATGAGCAGGATCGCGACCATCACTTCGATCAGGGTAAAACCCTCTTGCCGGCTATTCATGGCTGGTTGGCCAAGGTCAATCTGCCCGTGGCTGTGCGTTGCACGGTGAGCGTGTTCTGGCCGTCCGAGAGTTGCAGTTGCACGGGTGAATCGAACCACTCGGCGTTCAGTATCAGCGGCTGCCTGGGTGTCACTCGCACCTTCAGCGATGGCGTTTCCCAGTGACGAGGGCGCAGTTGCGGATCGGCGAGAAAATGATCGAAGCCGGGGCCTTGTTCATTGCGACGGATGAAACGAAAACCGTTTTTGTCCGCCAGCCAAGTGATCGGGCGTCCATCGGCCAGTGCTTCGGCATGGGCGATTTGCAGCAACTGGATCAAGCGATTGGCGTCCTTGCGCAGCAGTTGCGCCGGGTCAGGCTTGATACTCAGGCTGACGGCGGCGCTGGCGATGCCGATGATGATCAGCACCACCATCAATTCGATGAGGGTGAAGCCTGTTTGTCTGTCCTTGGTCATAGCGCAACGTTCCTTCGTTG
Organism: Pseudomonas sp. SDT291_1_S447; assembly: GCF_054070155.1. Taxonomy (NCBI): domain Bacteria; kingdom Pseudomonadati; phylum Pseudomonadota; class Gammaproteobacteria; order Pseudomonadales; family Pseudomonadaceae; genus Pseudomonas; species Pseudomonas sp. SDT291_1_S447. The sequence continues at coordinate 8,532 of NZ_JBSVXS010000009.1, read as the reverse complement.
TGAATCCATCCTGGCGGATTCAAACCATCAATCCGGATAGAAAAGCGAATGTTGTCCTGTAGACTGCGACGCAGGACAACAGGGAGGTTGGGTCTTGGCATTTACTTTTCGCTTATCCGCAACGCAGCTTGTGCAATCGGCGGCGCTGATCGCTGCACTCGCAGGCGGACTGTTCTGGTCTGCGCTATTGCTGACGCCGGCAGAATCCCACGTTCCGGCGGTGGCACCGCAAGTGTTGCCGACGCGCGCCGACACAGCGGCTTTGCAGTGGTTTTCCAACCAGCCGGCACCGTTGGATATCAAGGTTTCCGGAGTGCTGGCAGGGGCGCACGCTGCAGTAGCAATCCTAAGTCTCAACGACGGTCCGCCGCGCAGTTTTCTGGTGGGTGATCGCCTGACCCAGGGGGTGCGCGTGATAGCCATTGAACAGGATGCGGTGATCATCGAGCGTGGCGCAGAACAGAGCCGATTAAAAGTCAGCACGCTGCCAGACTCCCCGTCGCTGCCTCGGTTGACTCGACCCTGAGCTGTGTCATTGGCGCTTTTCCTGTGGCCGGCCGAGTAAGGTTTCGAGTCGCGCCAGGGGCGGTGCCTGACGTTCACGATCGGAAACCAGCAGCGTCACGCGCAGCAGTCGTCCATCGGTGCTCGGGGTCATGCGTTGGTCACAGCGCAGTTGCAGGCGACCTTGATCACACTCGAAGGTTTTCAGTCCTGGGGAAAAATCTTCCTCCAGGCGCAATTCGGCGAGCCGGGTTTGCGCCGCCAGCAAAGCGATCGAGCGATCGCGCAACAGGCCATTGCTCTGGGTCATCAGACCCGCAACGCGAACGGCCGCAGACATGGCCACGGCGATGATCGCCAAGGCCACCAGAACCTCGATGAGGGTGAAACCTCGCTCCTTGCGCAACGCTTCCATGCTTGTCTCTGCGGTTGAAACCGGCCCGCAGAATAACACCCGTCCTTTGGCGAATGTGCAGAAAAACAGTGCGTTAATGATTGTTGTACGATGACTGGCTTTTGTTACACTGCGCGCCGAATGTAATCATGCCAAGGAAGGTTGAAATGGATTTCGCGCGCGTCAAATCTCAGTCCGCAGGCCGTCGAGGTCAGCAGGGTTTCACCCTGATCGAGATCATGGTGGTGGTGGTCATCCTCGGCATTCTGGCGGCGATGGTCGTGCCCAAGGTGCTCGACCGACCTGATCAGGCCCGAGCCACTGCGGCAAAACAAGACATCGCCGGCCTGATGCAGGCACTCAAACTCTACCGCCTCGACCACGGCACTTACCCGACGCTGAATCAGGGGCTCAAGGTGTTGGTGGAGCGTCCGGCGGATGCGAAGAACAGCAACTGGCGCTCTTATCTGGAGCGCTTGCCCAACGACCCGTGGGGTCGTCCTTACAACTATCTGAATCCTGGCGCGAACGGTGAGATCGACATCTTCTCCCTCGGCGCAGACGGCCAACCCGACGGCGACGGCGTCAATGCCGATATCGGTTCCTGGCAGCTCTGAGAGCGTCCATGAAATCATCCTCGCCACAGGCGCAGAAGCAGCGCGGCATGGCCATTATCAGCGCCTTGCTGATTGCCGCTGTGGTCGCGGTGATCGCCGCTGGCATGCTCACCCGGCAGAGCGTTTTTACCCGTTCTCTTGAAGCGGAACAGTCTCGCGTGCAGGGCGCTGCCGCGCTGTTGGCGGGGCTGGAGCTCAGTCGGCAATTGCTCAGGGACACGCGTCAACAGGACGCGCTGACCCGGCTCGATCAACCTTGGGCGCAGCCTGTCAAAAGCCATTTGTTGAGTTCGCCGGGGAGCGGTTTCGAGGGGCGCATCGAGGATCAGCAGGGCAAGTTCAATTTACGCAATTTACTCAGCAATGAACGCGTCGATGGCGGACAGTTGCGCAGCTTCGAACGCCTCTGCGAAATGATCGGAATCGATGCTGCCCTCAGCCAGCGCATCAGCCAGCGAGTCATTGCTTCCTACCCGAGAATGCCCGACCCTCAAGCCGCCGGGCAGAGTATGGCGCAGACGGGGTTCGACGGCGTCCGCGCGACGTCGCCGAGTGCGCGCCAAAGGCCCTTGCCGGCCACTCAGCCGATGTTGCGCAGCCTTGATGATTTACGTGGCCTCGAAGGCATGAACGAGGAGCTGCTTGGGCGCTTGAATCAGTATGTCAGCCTGATTCCGGCCAAGACCTGGGTCAACGGTAATACCGCCAGCGCCGAGGTATTGGTGGCGGTGGTACCGGGGTTATCGCTCGCGCAGGCCAGGGCCGTGGTGGGAGAGCGCGATCGTGGCCAGTGGTTCATCAATCGCGGGGACTTCGTTAACCGTCTGCACTTGCCGCATCTGACCGTCGACGGACTGAACGTCGGCATCAGCAGCGATTGGTTTCTGCTGCGCGGACACGCGCGTCGGGACCAGCGCCGCGTCAGCCTGGATGCGCTGCTGCATCGACCCGCCGACGAGATGCCGAAAGTGGTCTGGTCGAGGCTCGGCGTATGACGCGCCTGCGAGTCGCCTTGCCGCCGCTGGCGGGTTTGACCTCAGACTCTGAGGTTGAATTTGCGCGCCTGGATCGGCACGACCAGGTCAGTCAGACCGGTGTCAGTACGCTGTTGCTGATTGAACAGGAGTGGCCGTTACAGCCCGTCGAGTTTTTTCTGCATCCGGCGGACAGTGTACTGACCAGTTTGCATCTGCCACCGCTGGCGCCAGTGAAGATCGAGGCGGCGGTGAAGTGTGCCGCGCAGGCGCTGATTCTGGGTGGCACTGAACAGATGTACGTTGCACACAGTGCTCGTGAGGTCTCAGGACAAGTGTCGCTGGCCTGGCTCGCGCAGGCATCTCTGGATCGTTTCGGGCAGTTATTGACTCAGCACCGATTGAAGCTGCGAGGCCTTTACCCAGCGCCTTATGCGTTGCCGGTGCCAGCGCAGGGGCAGGTCAGCGCGTGTGTATTGGACGGGCAATTGCTGCTGCGCTTCAGCCGTGCGCAGGCTTCGGTAGAACCCTTGGCGCAGGAGCGTCTGGATGAACTCGTCACCAGTGGTCGCGGCTTGCAGTGGATCGGCGCGGATGCTCCTGCAACAGTCGTCGAACCACGACCTGCGGAGCAGCGCTGGTGTGGCGTCGCGCCGGGATGGGGGTTGCATGCAGGCGTCGGCAAGGCTGCCGGCCCCGCTCGCGGTTGGGGCAAGGCCGTCTTTTGTTGTGCCTTGGCGATCGCGATCTGGGTGTCGGGGCTGAACCTTTACGCGGCCCGTGAAGTGACCGAGGGCGAACAGCTCAAGGCGCAAATGAGCCAGCGGGTGAAGCAGGCTTTTCCAGAGTTACCGGTGATCCTCAATCCGTTGCAGCAGGCTCGCCAGCAATTGGCAGCCCGGCACAGTGGTGTGACGGCCGACGCGAATCACGGGTTTGCCTACCTGGTGCAACACGCCGCGAGCGCGCTGCCGTTTATGGCAGGCAGCGTCCAGCACATGACCTTTGAGCAGGGACGTTTGCAGTTGGAGTTGGCTGCCGATACTGCGCAGGCACCCGCCGACGGCGCTTTGCCGGGAGCGCTGACGCAGGCAGGGTTGGTCGCCAGACGCGAAGACAACGTGTGGATTTTCAGCCCGCAGGTTGAGCCGGCAGCGGTTGAGGACGATGCCGTCATGGACAGCGACGATGAATAATCTACTGGCGATCTATCGGGCTTGCTGGCTGCTGCTGCGAGCACAGATTCATCGGCATTGGGCGCCGCTGACCTTGCGCGAAAAACGCCTGGTCGCGGGCACCGCATTGATGTTGGGGGGCGTGCTGATCTGGCTGCTGCTCGTCCAGCCACCGCTGAAAAAAATTCAACATTGGCAGACCGAAACGCCGAAGTTGCGTGGCCAGGCCGAGGCGCTGGATCTGTTGTTGCGCGAGGTGGCAACAGCGCCCATCGGACAAAACTTCGAGCGGTCATTGCAGCAATCTCTCGATGGCAGCGGGCTGCTTGGTCACTACCAACTGCAGGCAATTGGCACCGCTTGGCAGTTGACGTTCGAGGATGCGCCCGCTGATGCCGTCATCAGTTGGCTGTTAATCCACCCCGTGCAGTTTTCACTTGAAGTGGTCGAGGCTCGTTTGCAGCGTGCAAGTGAGGTCAAGGTCGATGATACGGCAGGCACTCTGTCGGGAACCGTTCGCATGGATCAGGCGCTGGGCGCTAAGGAAGCTTCATGAAGTGGTCAGGTTCCAATTATGTACGTACGGCCGCGCCGTTTCTGTTGTTGGCACTGAGCGCGTGCAGTAACACCACCACGCCACAGAATCAGCCGCCGTTGCTGGTCGACAGTGAACTGGGGCGGCCGTTGGCCAACACTCAGCGCAGCGGCGACGCGGTACTCGACCGCGAGCGTGCGCAGGCTCAGGCGCGACCGGCGCCGAAGCCATTGCACAACATCAGCAAGAGTGCGCGCAGTGGTGCGGCGCCATCGGGCATTGCCTTGCCAAGCAATCCTTTGGGCGATCAACCGGTGACGCTGAATTTTGTCGACGCCGATATTCAAGCGGTGGTCCGGGCGTTGTCGCGGTCGACCGGCCAGCAGTTTTTGGTCGACCCTCGGGTCAAGGGCACGTTGACGCTGGTCTCGGAAGGTCAGGTGCCGGCGCGGCAGGCTTACGACATGTTGTTGGCGGCGTTGCGTATGCAGGGTTTCAGTGTGGTTGATGTCGGCGGTGTGGCGCAGGTGGTGCCGGAGGCGGATGCGAAGTTGCTGGGCGGGCCGATTTACAGCGCTGACAAACCGGCCGGTAACGGCATGCTCACCCGCACGTTTCGTCTGCAATACGAGAACGCGGTGAACCTGATTCCGGTGCTGCGGCCAATTGTTTCGCCGAACAATCCGATCAACGCCTATCCGGGCAACAACACCATCGTCATCACCGATTACGCCGAGAACCTGACGCGTGTTGCGCAATTGATCGCGAGCATTGATTCGCCGAGCGCGATCGATACGGATGTGGTGCAGATTCAGAACGGTATCGCTGCCGACATTGCGCCGATGGTCGCGGATTTACTCGATGCGCCGGGCAATGATCCGACGCAGAAAATCGCGGTGATTGGTGACCCGCGTTCCAACACCATCATCATTCGCGCGGGTAGCCCGGAGCGTACGGAGCTGGCGCGTAATCTGATTTACAAACTGGATAACGCGCAGAGCAATCCGAGCAATCTGCATGTGGTTTATCTGCGTAATGCGCAGGCGGCGAAACTGGCGCAGGCCTTGCGCGGGTTGCTCACGGGAGAGAGTGACAGCGGCAGCAGTGACAGTGCGCGTTCGGTGCTTAGTGCGATGGGTGCAAGTACTGGCGGCAATGCTGGGCAGAGCGGCCAGAGCGGTACGCAAACCAGCGGCACGACATCGACCAGCAATAGCAGCGGCAGTACCGGTGGCAGTTACGCACAAGGCAGTGGCGGCACCAGTAGCAGCGGTAATCAGGCGAGCGAACAGAACGTCGCCTTCAGTGCCGGCGGCGTGACCATTCAGGCTGACGCGACCACCAACACCTTGCTGATTTCTGCGCCGGAGCCGCTGTATCGCAACCTGCGCGAAGTCATCGATCTTCTCGACCAGCGTCGTGCGCAAGTGGTGATCGAAAGTCTGATCGTCGAAGTCGGTGAGGACGATGCCAGTGAGTTTGGTGTGCAATGGCAGACGGGCAATCTTGGCGGCAACGGCGTGATCGGTGGCGCGAATCTGGGTGGTTCGGGACTCAACACCAACGGCAAAACCAGCATCGACGTGCTGCCGCAGGGTTTGAACCTGGGTTACGTCAACGGCACCGTCGACATTCCCGGGATCGGCAAGATTCTCGACCTGAAAGTGCTGGCCCGGGCCTTGAAGAGCAAGGGCGGCACCAACGTGCTGTCGACGCCGAACCTGCTGACCCTCGACAACGAAGCGGCGAGTATTTTTGTCGGCCAGACCATTCCGTTTGTCAGCGGCAGTTATGTGACTGGCGGTGGCGGCACCAGCAACAACCCGTTCCAGACCGTGACCCGGGAAGAGGTTGGCCTGAAGCTCAATGTGCGCCCGCAGATTTCTGAGGGCGGCACGGTCAAGCTCGATATCTATCAGGAAGTCAGCAGCATTGATGAGCGGGCTTCGGCCAGTTCGACATCGGCGGGGATCGTCACCAACAAACGCGCGATCGACACCAGCATCCTGCTGGATGACGGGCAGATTATGGTGCTCGGCGGATTGCTGCAGGACGGTTACAGCCAGAGCAATGACGCGGTGCCATGGCTGGGCAGTCTGCCGGGGATTGGCGCGCTGTTTCGCAATGAACGCCGGGCGATCACCAAGACCAACCTGATGGTGTTCCTGCGCCCGTACATCATCCGCGACAGCGAAGCGGGGCGCAGCATTACTCTCAATCGCTACGACTTCATGCGCCGCGCCCAGGGTGGTTTGCAGCCGGAACGCAGTTGGGCGATGCCGGACATGCAGGCGCCGCAGTTGCCGACGGCGGCGCAGGGTGTGCCGGCGGTTATGCCTGCCTCAGGGCCACGCGCGACGATCAAAGCGGTGCCCATCCAATGAGTTCGCTGCCCTACGCCTGGGCCAAGGCGCAGCGGATTCTGTTGTGCGATGGCGTGCTGACGGTGTGCCCGTCAACGCCGGGCTGGTCGATCAGCGAGGCGCGGCGGCAGTTTGGCGCGACCACGATTCAGCGGGTGCGCGATGACGAACTCGATGGCTTGCTCGCCGCTGCCTACGCCGACACCGGTAGTGCAGCGGCGGTGGTTGGGGCTGCGGAAAACGAAGTCGACCTTGATCGTCTGATGCAGGACATACCGGAAATCACCGACCTGCTCGACACCCAGGACGGCGCGCCGGTGATCCGCATGATCAACGCCTTGCTCACCCAAGCGGCGCGCGATGAGGCCAGCGACATTCACATCGAACCGTTCGAAACCCATTCCGTGGTGCGCTACCGCGTCGACGGCACCCTGCGTGACGTGGTCTCGCCGCGCAAAGCGTTACACGGTGCGCTGGTGTCGCGGATCAAGATCATGGCGCAACTCGACATTGCCGAAAAACGCCTGCCGCAGGACGGTCGCATCGCCTTGCGCGTGGCCGGGCGGCCGATCGATATTCGTGTTTCAACCGTGCCGACGGGGCATGGCGAGCGCGTGGTGATGCGCTTGCTCGACAAACAGGCTGGGCGTCTGCATCTGGAAACGCTGGGCATGGACGCGCAGGTATTGGCCAAACTCGACCACCTGATCCGCCAGCCCCACGGCATCGTTTTGGTCACCGGGCCGACCGGCAGCGGTAAAACTACCAGCCTCTACGCGGCACTGGCGCGGCTGGATGCGAGTACCAGCAACATCCTCACCGTCGAAGACCCGGTGGAATACGACTTGCCGGGCATCAGTCAGATTCAGGTTAACGCCAAGATCGACATGACCTTCGCCCTCGCACTGCGGGCAATTCTGCGCCAAGACCCGGACATCATCATGATCGGTGAAATCCGCGATCTCGAAACTGCGCAAATTGCCGTGCAAGCATCGCTGACCGGTCACTTGGTGCTGGCGACGCTACACACCAACGACGCGGTGTCGGCGGTCAACCGTTTGATCGACATGGGCGTCGAGCCGTTTCTGCTGGCCTCGTCGATGCTCGGGGTGCTGGCGCAACGCTTGGTGCGGCGCCTGTGCAATCAATGCAAGGAAGAAGACCCCACCGCGCCCGGCACCTGGCGCCCGGTCGGTTGCCCGGCGTGCAATCAAACCGGCTACAGCGGCCGCACCGGCATCCATGAATTGTTCTGCATCGACGACGATATCCGCACACTGATCCACCAAGGGGCAGGGGAGCAGGCTCTGCGCGCATCAGCCGCCAAGGCCGGGATGTTCAGCCTGCGTGAGGACGGTGAACGCTGGATCCGCAGCGGCGCCACCGCGCCCGAAGAAATCTTGCGTGTGACACGGGACGCCTGATGAATCGCTATCGTTTTGAAGCCGCCGACGCGACCGGCAAGATCGAATCCGGACATCTGGAAGCGGACAGCCAGAGCGCCGCGTTCACAACATTACGCGGGCGCGGGTTGACCGCGTTGTCGGTGCACAAGGAAAGCAACGTCGCCCAGCACGGCGGCGGTGGATTGTTCAGCGCCAAACTCTCGGACAACGACCTGGCCTGGGCCACGCGGCAACTGGCGAGTCTGCTCGGCGCGAGTCTGCCGCTGGAAGCGGCGCTGAGTGCCACGGTAGAGCAGGCCGAGAAAAAGCACATCGCCCACACGCTCAGCGCCGTACGTGCGGATGTGCGCAGCGGCATGCGTCTGGCGGAGTCCTTGGCCGCACGGCCGCGAGACTTTCCGGAGATTTACCGGGCATTGATTGCGGCGGGTGAAGAATCTGGCGATCTGGCGCAAGTGATGGAACGGCTCGCCGATTACATCGAGGAACGCAACAACCTGCGCGGCAAAATTCTCACCGCGTTTATCTATCCGGGCGTGGTTGGGCTGGTGTCGATCGGCATCG